>DATCKI010000053.1:0-15774 GCA_036562365.1 Bacteroidia bacterium
TTAAATTCTACATATTTAAAATTAGGAGAATCACATTTAAATTGAGTATTACATCCTAAACCTTCAATTATAGTGTTTCCTCTTTCAAAGTTTGAAGCAAAGCGGTTTAACCATGTTTTCTGACCATCATACAATAAAGCATCGTTTAATGCAGAACTATGTAATAATTCTGTATTTTCTGAACCCAAATTAGTATAGATATCAAGATAAGAGGACTTGAATAAATCAGCCAATAGTCCCAAATTTGGGTGCATTCCAAACTCTTCATTCAAAATAACATATTCATCTTTAGGTAAAATAAGAGAAGGACGAACATGAGCAAGTTTATCATAAGAAGCAAATGACATCAAAATATCATTAACATCTAAACCACCCATCAAATTCACATAAACTAATACTTTATCATTTTCAAAAACTTCCGATTTAGTATACTCTTCATTAAAATCAGCACTAAAAAAATCTGAATTAAGATTTGAAATAATTTGAGGTAAAGCAAGAACAGGTAATGAATTTTTGAAAAACTGACGGCGTCTCATGGATGCAGATGAAAAATTAAAAAGGTGTATACTTCATGCGAAATATACACCTTTTACTTGAAATATTATTAGAATTATAATTGAGTCAACGTTAAACGTAAGCTTATACCTGCATTAGTATTCGCTGTTCTATATTGCCCAGCCATAAATGGATTCGTTCTCATATAATCGTAGAATAAACGAATACTCACACTTTTACTTAATGCATAATCGGCATAGAACTTAACTGTTATATTTTGAGAACCTGCTGTTACTGTTTGTGTATATCCAGAGTTTGGATCAGGAAGACGATTAACAGTAGTTTTATTATCTCTTACACCTACATCTAAACGTAATTGTAAGTCGTTCTCTAAACGTTTTCCAGCTACTATAAACGGCAATCTTAATTTTTCAATTCTATAACCAATACCAAAGATATACTCCATAGTTGTAACGTGAGTTACCTGGTTATTTTGGAAATTTAATGAATAATTACGGTTTTTCTTCACTTCAAATTTAGTGGTTAATGAATTCTTCCAGGTCATATCTAAACTGATAAGTGGACTGAAAGCTTCCATTAACGAAACGTTTTGAAGGATAAATTGAGGCACAAAGTTTCCACTTGTATCTCTCACGGCCGTAAACCCTAAGGCTGTTGGATCCTCTTGGAATAATTGGTTATTTGTATATCCAGCAATGGTATATGTCGATTTATAACCATGAGATAATACAAAGTTTCTCAATATCTTTTTGAATGGTTTTAAATTTCTTAAACCATCATAAGTTACATTCCAGTTGATAGATGGAATAGTAGGGAATAAATCGAACTTACGTTTATTTGGATCAACTCCTGAATAAGCTGCCATAAAGGCATTCATTAATACATCTTGTTGAGACATTCCGTATCCATCGCTATAGTTCGGATCTTGTCCAGATACTCCATTGCTGTTTGGATTCACACTACCCAAACGGTTACTCATTATATCTCTATAATTCAGTAACTGAGCAAACAATGCTGAACTTGGGTCTTTACCACCAGAAGGATCCACAAACGCAGTTCGAATCATATTGTAAGAGATGCTGAAATTACCATTCTGCATAAAACCAGTAGTCATCCAATCTCCAGCATTTTCATTGAATCGGAACAAGCTTTGTGAACCATTAGTAAACTGTCTGTTTGCAGTCAACTGTATACGTAAACTCTTAATTGGTTCTACCGTAGCACTAACATTTAAGTTTGAAGTTCTAGAGCGTAGGAAGAATTTATTCAAGGTACTATCTTTAGTTAACCAACCTTGTTGAGCTGCATAATACGCATAATTGCTACCACTCCATTGCTCACCAAACGCATATGACAAGTGTGCAGGACTGAAAGGTCGACGGGCATCTTGACCAAAGAAGTTTGAATTAGGCATATAACCTGGCAATGTAGTACCATTGGTTTGGGTATAGGTTCCAGAAATATTTTTCACACCTATCAATATACCCACAAAGAATCTACCAATATTTCCTGCATCGAATGAACCAGACTCACGCTTACCATCAACAATTACCGATGCTCCTTTAATATTTTCACGAGCTGTAAACTTGATTTTATTCTTGTTTATAATTTCCATATTACCACGAATTTCTTTACCCGTAGTATCTATAACTCGAACTTTTACTTTCTCAGTTCTTAGCTTGTGTTTGATGATTTTTGCTTTATTTTTTTTGAAATCGACCTTAGCAAATTCAGCTTTTACATCTTTAACTTTTGGCTCTTTTGCTGAACTATTACCTTTACCACTTGTTGCAGCATTTGGATCATTTGGATCAGCTGGTTTTTTAGGCTTTTTCTCAGGCTTTTTCCAATTCGGATTATGAATATTTTTTAGATAATTACTCTTATTATAAAGCTGATTAAAATTAAGGTTTGCAGTAAGGTTATAATTGTTTGTATTACTTACAGTATTACCCCAAGGATTTTCTAATTCACCGGTATTCTGATTACGTAGTAATTGTCCGGCAACATAAGCATAACTCGACCCATAAGTACCCGAAACATTCATCCAATCTGTAGCTGGAAACTTGCTAAATGGTAAGGTATAAGTTGCTGAGAAGTTTTGGGTATAATTGGTAGTACGACCAGCTCTAAAGAATCTATCGCGTACCAATTTTCTATCCGCCGCATTTTTTCCATCGCCATCAGCTTCGTCTATACGAGAGTTTTGAATAGCATTGTATTGAACATTGAAAGACTTAAAGATTGCAATATTGAAATCATAAGTACGATTCCAAACAAAATTCTTACGGTACGAAGGTTCAATTATTAAGTTATAATCTGTATTATTTCGATATAACAACTCGTTATAATCGCGCTGTATATCATTTCTAAAGGTGAAGTTTTTAGGGACTAAAGTAGCATTAAAGTCCTTCAAGAAACGTAACCATTTAGACTTGTTTTTGATATTCTTAAATGGCTCCCAATAAGGAACTGTTGGAGCAAATGTATATCCTAAAATACCACGATGTTTGATTGTATTATCGTATTCTATTTGATAATTTCTAATCTTGATTTGATCGTACGAATATGTAAAATCGAAGTTCGCAAGATCCCAGAACATGATATTTTTCTTAGTAGAAGTTCTATTTTTACGAACGTTGGTTAAATTCCAAGACACACGATCAACCCTACTAACCGAACGATTTCTTAATGAGTCTCTAGACTCGTTATCTGGTAAATCTCTTAAAGCATCACGGAAGCGAATATCACCTTGAATTGGGTCGTATTGCGGTCTAGAAATTTGAGTACCATAACCCACATAAATTGGAACAGTTAAGCCCCATTTTGATGGAGTAAATTTGGCAAGTTCTAGGTTAGTACTAATATCAACCGCCAATACATTATCACGCGAACGTTGTAAAGGCTTCATGTCGATAGAACCAAATCCAGCCGTTGTATAAGAAACGCTCGCATTGAAGTTTCCTAAGTCGGCTAATTGAGCTTGTAAACGTCCAATCGCAGCCCAACCTCCTTTTTCGAAATAATCGGTAACACGCAATTCGTTTACCCAAACCTGTGCATCCACCGGCTCTCCCATATCTTGGTCGGTAAATGGATTGCCAGCCTTGAATGGATTTCGAACTCCAATCATTATCGTTTTTATATCTCTTAGGTTTGGATTACCACGAACCGAAATTCGAGCTCCATTCTCTAGTAAATCTGTGAATAATTGGGTAACTGAAATGTTTTGCTGATTTCTTAATCTCTTTAATTCTGGGAACTCCTGAATAGGAATAACCATTTTATTTTCTAATGGCCAAATATTATCTACAGCTTGTTTATCAGCTGCATTATTATCTGAGAATATCACAGGCATTTCGTACTCGTAATAGTTCTCGTTAGGGTCAGCACCTAAACGAATGAATACGGTTAAATCGCCCAATTTTAAATCTTTATTCGGATTCTCAGCATGGATAAACATCTCCATGTTTTTGTATGCACGAAGGTCTAACTGAGAATTTTTATACACTCCTTTTGCAACTCCATCTGGCAAGTTTTTAACCTCAAGCACAAGAGATTGTTCATTTAAAGCTTGTAAGTTTGGATTCGACGGGTCGATCTCACGTGTAATACCAGGAGGTAATTTATAATTGAATGGTTGCTTTTGGGAATTCTCTTCAATGTTTACTGTGTAAACACTGAATGCAGGATCTTGAGAAGGTGGTGCTAATGGGAATGGATCATGTAAATCTCCCGCATAACGTCTCCAATCTGCACGTACTAATTCAAATCTACCAAAACGTAAGAATACATCATCTGGGAACCCGTTTAACACCAAACGCATAAAACGAATAGAGCGGAAGTCGGTAATCGACCCAAACGCTTCTTTCTCTTCAGTACGAACTGGAATACGAAATTGATACCACATTACCTTTTTCACCTGCCCATTTGGAGCAGTAGCTTGCGTTTCGCGTGCATCGGTAATAAAATTCTGCCCTACTACTAAATCTTCTTTTCTTAAGCTTACTCTATATTGGAAATAGTTTTCGCTCTGATTTAATGTATTGTCGTTATTGATGTCCTCGCTATTCGGAATTTGTGTCTGCGCTCCAGCTATATTCTCGGCTGGTGAATTGCCTTCTGGCATTTGATAATAACGATAACGGTCGTGTATATGTTCTCCCGGAGCTGGGGAATTTAGGTCGTCGTTATAAGCACCAACATAATGACGGTAATTATCGCCCGATGGGTCATTATTAAATTTATCCAATACGTTTGGATCGGTTATAAGACCCATAATTTGGTTTAAGAAACTACTAAAATGGGTACGCTCTTTTCCATTAACTAAACCATCTAAACCAGAATCTAATAGCTCACGTTCACTTGGCTCTGATGAAAAGTTCTGATTGATAATTTGTTGCCCTGGAACATAACCCCAAACTGAAGATGAGTCGTTTACAAAGGTATTATTCCCCGCTGCAAGTCCATTTTCAAAGAAGAACTTACCATCTTGCATTATGTCTTCCGACATATTACCAATGTGAATTAATAAATCTCCTCCACCATCTGGTAATAAGTTGGCATTTGTTGCATTATTATCTCCTGTACTCCATTTCTTCAATTGGTCAAGATCTGGATCAAATGGATCCATTAACCAGAATTCTATGTAATCTATGTTCGCACCTTCCCAGTCGGTTGTTTCAACTCTGCGCATCATAGAACCAAAACTCTTACGTGGATCTATAATTTTACCAAACTGATTTAAACTAGATACATCGAAGTTATATGGACCTCTCTCATCAGGATAGAAGTTCACATCTAAAATTGGAAGGTTGGGCTGTTGTTGTGGAGGTAATTGTAAGTTCGGGAATAATTCCACTACCCTTACCTCACGAATATAGTTATTTGAACGTGAATTTTTATCCTGACTAATTGGTTTTGGAGTACCTTGTTGACGGAAGAAAATTGGATCCATATTGTACCATGTCAACACAGCACGTCCGTACCCACTCTCTAAATTATTGAACTTTTCAGCATGAGGGAAACGGCTTGGTTGCTTATGAGGCACACTACCCAATTTCCATGGAACAAAGTTTCTGATGTCTAATACAGTCTCAGCACTTTCAAAATCATCAACCTGAGAAACTCCTACTCTTCTTGAATCTTTATTCGATCCATCTGGAGTCTTTTTATCTTGAATGACTTTGTTATAACCCGGAATCAAATGCGCAAATTCCCCTGTCGCTGAAATACGTGATGGCGCTTTGGTGTTAATCCCTGGAATTTTATCGATTAATCGTGTTAACCACGGTGCATCTTTTGAATATGCAATATCAAAACCCCAAATGGTATTATTGATAGGCTCATCTCCTATATTTACTTTTTGAGTAAACGGACGCTCCATTAAGTTCATTATGGTCGCACCAAATGATAAATGCTTATTCAGTTTATAATCAAATCGACCTCCCATCAAACGTTTTTGTTGTTGGTTAAACAACTCGTTTGTTTCCATACTCACTTTAATTGGAGTACCAGAGGTCAATAAACTTTGATTGATAATTTTTACACGGCCCAATGTATAATCAACGGTGTAGTCAACATTCTCTTGAAGTAATTGCCCACCCGCTGTTACAGTTACAGAACCTTTTTCAATATTGATGGCATTCAGCATAATTTCTGAACTCGCATCACTTTGATACTGCCCTCCTAAATAGAAACGATTTCGCTCTGTATTTAGTTCGGCTAAGGTTTGTATTGTGGTGTATAATGAATCGAAGGAATATTTATCGGCTAATGAAGGTGAGCCTAACTTTTCGCGCAAAAAGGCTCCAAATGGTTCGCGCATTGGGAAGATAATTCTACCTCCTTGCACTTGCACAGTTAATCCATTTATAAAGTCGAAGAAACCGTCGGGTTGTTGGTCATTATTTTGATTTAATCGGTCTAAGTTGAAAACTCTTAAAAGAGGCGTTTCCTTCACTCCCATTGGTAATCCTGGATCAGGAAGATAGTTGATAAGTGCACCTGTTTCAACGTCGCGATAAAGGATTTGAAGCATGAAATCCTTATTCGAAATTTGCCACGCACCCAATGGATATATGTTTTTCATCATCCAGTGCCAGTTTGGTTGATGCGTATTTAATATGGTACTCTTTAACAACTTCAACATTAACACATTAGGCGCAGGAATATCGGTCGAAAATTCCCCAACTTGGTATAATTTACCATCAGCACCCACATATTGATAAGCTACTGCTAGTACCTCATCTGTGTTAAGAGGTTGATTTAATGAGATATAACCTAATAACTCATTAAATTGATATTCAGAAGGATTTAATAAACGTGCGTTGTTTAAATATTCAATTTCCTGACCACTAACTAGGGTTTGGAATTTTGGAGAAGATACTGTACTTCTATCGAATTGTGACCAGTTATTTGGACTATAGAAAGGAAGATTATTATTATCTGGATAAGTTGCAGTACCTGGAGCCGTATTAACTGGGAATGAGGATTCACCTAGAGGTAATAATGCGGCAATATTACGAACATTTTCAACGGCATTGATACGGTTGGTAACCCAAACCTCGATACGTGTAATACGGATATTTGAATTTACAAGTGGAAGATTTTTAAGCGCATTATCGTATTGTTGCTTGAAATATTCCCCTAAGAAATAGTGCTTATTTGCTTCGTATTTAGCAGCAGAAACTTCGAATTTTTGAACTTGAGCACCTCCTTGAACATTTATTTCTTCTCGCTTACCACGTTGTTGTGAGAATACTCCCGTAAAAGTTGCTCTACCAAATTGTAATCCAACTTTCCCCCCGAAAATACTTTGAGCACCCGTAATTAAAGTGGTATTTAACGGAAGTGAAACATTACCAAATTCAATTACTTTAATGATATCATCTTCTTTACCCTCGTATTTGAGGTTCATTTTATTGTTGAAGTTGAACGATTCTTGAGTATTGAAATTGGTATTTAAATTGATTTTATCACCAATTTTACCAGTAACCCCTAACTGAATATTTTGGTTAAAGTTGAAGTTACCCACTCTACGTTGTTTTACAGGTATGGAAGGGTTATCGTTACGATTCCCCATATAACCCATAATAAGTTCTACGGTACCATTTGGACGTATATCGATGGTGCTAGACCCGAATATTTCACCGAACTTTTCACCTAAGTCAATTTTCGGGATTAAGCTATTATTATCTTGACCTTTAGCACGGGCATTTTCTTTTTCGCGCCAATATTCTTCAAGTTGTTTTCTTTGTTCACGTTCTTGATATTCTTCGAAAGAAAGTTGTTCACGACCGATTTCGTTTTTACCAACTTTATAAACTATAGTGTATGTTTTTGTTTTCTCGTCGAAAATAACTTCTTCGGTTACATTACCTGGATTATCCATATACAATCCACCTGTACCGGCATTATTTTCATTTAAAGGGTATGGCAAAGAATCCACCGGCGTTTGCGCAGCGACTGCTAACGAGAATAGGCTAAAAGCCAGAAACGCTAATGATTTTTGAATCATTTTCACAGGTTGAATCAGAGGTATTTTAATGTAACTTTTAAAAGTTTTTCTGTCGTTTCAAGGTTATTAGCGTCTTGTATAGCTTTATCTAAAGCTTTTTCAGCTTGAGGTTTGGCGAATCCAAGGGCTAATAGAGCAGCGAGAGTTTCGGACTTAACGGCCGCAGGGCTTCCGTCAAGGTTTTGAGAAAGGTCAACACTTGCGTTCACGACTTTGTCTCTAAGGTCGACTATTAGTCGTTGCGCTGATTTTTCGCCTATACCTTTAATTGCTTTGAAGGCTCTCACATCGCCATTGGCGATATTTCTTTGCACTTCTTCAGCCGTCATAGCCGATAAAATCATGCGTGCTGAAGCAGGACCTATGCCTGATACAGCGGTCAACAACTTAAACACTTCTCTTTCGGTCTTATCAGCAAAGCCATACAACAATTCAGCATCTTCACGGACTACATGTTGTATATAAACCATTACTGATTTTGAGTCTTTAAGTTTTGAATACGTATTTAGGGAAATATGCGCATAGTATCCCACCCCTCCACAATCAACCACGATATGTGCAGGTGAAATCTCTTCAAGCTGTCCACGTAAATGCGTAATCATTCCTTTAAGTCTTTTTTAACCAATCCGCAAATCTCTTAAAAAAAATGAGATTTTCTAGTTTTTCTTAGTTCAGTTTCATTTTTTTCAAAAGATGGTGCAAATGTCATTTAACGATTCTTTAATCTTTTTATTGTTTTTAATGTTATCAAATTTAAATTCCATTCCTTTTCAAATTCCGTACCTTTGCAAAAAATTAAATCATGGCCGCAACACAAACTATTCTTGTTGAACCTGGTACTCCTGCTCCAGATTTTAATTTACCTGATGTAATTAGTGGGAATAATCTTAGTTTTAATGACGTTAAAGGTATAAACGGAACTTTGGTTGTTTTCATGTGCAATCACTGTCCATATGTACTACATATTCTGAATCATTTTATTAAAAATGCACATAAATTTATAGAGCAAGGTATTGGAATTGTTGCTATTAGCTCAAACGATATTGTGAACTATCCCCAAGATAGCCCTCAAAATATGCTCGATCTTGCTACCCAAAAAAAATTCCCTTTCCCTTATTTATACGACGCCGATCAGTCTGTAGCTAAAGCTTATAAAGCTGCTTGTACCCCTGACTTCTTCCTTTACGACAAAGAAGGAAAAACTTATTATAGAGGACGTTACGACGAAACCAATCACAAAAACAACTTAAACCCACACGGTTCAGATTTATTAAATGCTATAACTTCTTTATTGAATGGAGAAAAAGCACCAGAAGTTATGCATCCAAGTTTAGGTTGTAATATTAAATGGTTAAATAACGAATTCCCCTATTAAGACTATAGTTTTTTGCTGATTTTGAGCGTACTTTTGCACCGAATTTATTAAAAATGATTACAACAGATATTTGTATTATTGGAGCTGGTCCAGTTGGACTTTTCACAGTTTTTGAATGTGGATTACTAAAAATGCGTTGTCATCTTGTTGATTCACTAGCGCAAGTAGGTGGACAACTAACCGAAATTTACCCTAAAAAGCCTATTTACGATATTCCTGGTTTTCCTTCTGTTTTGGCGGGAGATCTAATTGATGGTTTGATGAAACAAATCGAACCATTCAATCCAACTTTTACGCTTGGTCAACGTGTCGAAAAACTCGAAAAACTTGAAGATGGTTCTTTCCTTGTTCATACCAATAAAGGAGAAACTATTGCTTGTAAAGCCGTAGCAATTGCTGCTGGACTTGGATGTTTCGAACCGCGCAAACCCAATGCAAAAAACCTTGAGCAATTCGAAGGTAAAGGTGTTGAATACATGGTCCTTAACCCTGAAGATTTCCGCAATAAAAAAGTAGTACTTGCTGGTGGCGGAGATAGCGCTTTAGATTGGGCTATTTACCTTTCTGACATCGCTCAATCTTTAACTTTAGTTCACCGCTCTAAAGAATTTAGAGGTGCACCAGATAGTGTTGAAAAAGTATTTAAGCTTCACGAAAGCGAAAAAATTAATCTTGTTTTAGATTCTAATATTATTGCTGTTCACGGTGACGATACGCTTAAATCGGTTGAAATTGAAGCTAAAGATAAATCTACAAGCCTTATCGATGCCGATTATTTCATTCCTTTATTTGGGTTAAGTCCAAAATTAGGACCTATTGCTGAATGGGGTTTAAATATTGATAAAAATGCAATTGAAGTAAATACATACGATTACTCTACAAATATTCCAGGTATATACGCAATTGGGGATATTAATACTTATCCAGGAAAATTAAAGCTAATTTTATGCGGATTCCACGAAGGTACCTTAATGGCACAATCTGCATTTAAGTATATGTATCCTGATGAAAAATTAAGCTTTAAATACACAACGGTAAATGGTGTAAACCCTTTTTAAGCTATAATTTTAAACTATTCACAATTGCTATTTGTATATTAGCCTCAAATTTGCACTATGAAAAAAGCCCTAATAACAGGTATTACAGGTCAAGATGGAGCTTACTTAGCTGAATTTTTACTTTCAAAAGGCTATGAGGTTCACGGAATTAAAAGACGTAGTTCGCTTTTTAATACCGACAGAATTGACCACCTGTACCAAGATCCTCATGAATCTGAAGTGAAGTTTAAACTACATTTCGGGGATCTTAGTGATAGTATGAATCTTACTAGATTAATTCAGGAAATTCAACCTGATGAAATCTATAATCTAGGGGCTATGAGTCATGTTCGAGTTAGCTTCGACACTCCTGAATACACAGCAAATGTTGATGGAATCGGAACTTTACGCATACTAGAAGCTGTTCGTTTATTAGGCTTAACCGAAAAAACAAGAATTTATCAAGCTTCTACATCTGAACTTTATGGCTTAGTGCAAGAAATTCCTCAACGCGAAACAACTCCATTCTATCCTAGATCGCCTTATGCTTGTGCTAAATTATACGGATATTGGATAACCGTGAATTACCGCGAAGCTTATGGCATGTACGCTGTAAATGGCATACTATTTAATCACGAATCTCCACTACGAGGTGAAACCTTCGTAACTCGTAAAATTACCCGCGCCGTAGCTAAAATTGCTCTGGGGCTTCAACAATGTTTATTCTTAGGAAATTTAGATGCACAGCGCGACTGGGGTCATGCTAAAGACTATGTTCGTGCCATGTATTTAATGCTCCAACAAGATAAACCTGAAGACTATGTAATTGCTAGCGGTATTACAACTCCTGTTCGTGAGTTTGCACGTATGGCATTTGCTGAACTAGGTATTGAACTTGAATTTAAAGGCCAAGGAGTTGATGAAATAGCTATTGTGAAAGCTTGTAACAACCCTGAATATCAAGTTCCTATAGGGCAAACTGTAATTAAAGTTGACCCACATTATTTTAGACCTACAGAAGTTGATTTGCTTATAGGCGATCCTTCTAAAGCTAAAAAACAATTAAACTGGGAACTAGAATACGACCTTCCAGCTCTCGTTAAAGATATGGTTCAAAACGATGTAGCCCTATTTAAACGCGATGAGTACTTATTGAAGGGTGGACATAAAATCTTCAATTATCATGAATAATTTGACCGATAAAAACTCGGTTATCTTTGTTGCTGGGGCCAACGGTATGGTAGGTTCTGCTATAGTTAGAGCTCTCAAAAAACAAGGTTACTCAAATATTCTTACCCCATCTTCTAAAGAACTTGATTTAAGTAATCAAGCTGCAGTTAATGCATGGTTCCATGCTAATAAACCAGAATATGTTTTCCTTGCAGCTGCTAAAGTTGGTGGTATCTTAGCAAATAATACCTATAGAGCCGATTTCTTATATGTGAACTTAATGATTGAAGCTAATGTTATTCACGCTTCTTATCTGAATAATGTAAAGAAATTATTGTTTCTAGGATCTTCTTGTATATATCCTAAACTTGCACCACAACCACTAAAAGAAGAATATCTTCTTTCTGGGGAATTAGAATATACAAATGAACCTTATGCAATAGCAAAAATTGCAGGTATAAAATTGGCCGAGAACTATAGAAAACAATATAATTGCGCTTTCATTTCGGCTATGCCTACAAATTTATATGGCCCAAATGATAATTACGATCTAAACAATTCGCACGTTTTACCTGCTCTTATTCGTAAATTCCACGAAGCTAAAATCCAAAATTTACCAAATGTTACCGTTTGGGGTACTGGTTCTCCTCTTCGTGAATTCCTACATGTCGACGATTTAGCAGAAGCTTGTCTCTTCTTAATGGAAAAATACGAAGGAGATGAATGGTTAAATATTGGTGTAGGGCACGATATATCTATTAAAGACTTAGCTTTACTTGTTAAGAAAGTAGTTGGATTTGAAGGTGAATTGATTTTTGACACTTCAAAACCAGACGGGACTCCACGCAAATTAATGGATGTTAGCAAAATAAATAATCTTGGATGGAAAGCTAAAATATCTCTTGAAGAAGGTATTAAAGCTGTTTACGAGGAATATAGCAAAAGAACAAACTAATCGTTTGGACACTTTTTGCAACGCTTACCTTTCTTGTATTTTTTGCAACATTCTTTCTTTTTTGAAAGGTCGCAAGTACAAGATTCACAAGCGATTTTAATTTCTAAATTTTCTGGTTTAATTTTCACGAACTCAAAGATAAAGCAAAGGCACTTAGCAAAGTGCCCTTTTGTGTATTTTCCCTTAAATAGGGGAGTTATTTTTGAATAATAAATTTGCTACTAAAGACTTTCTTGCCTTCTTTAACTGCAATTACATAAGTACCAGCATTTATATTCTCTGGCAATTGAATTTGAACTAAGTTTAACGATTTTGCTAAAAATTTACGTTTAGTACTTAGAACTATACGTCCTTTTAGATCGCTAATCTCGAAGGTGTACTCTGCTTCTTTTAATGAGAAGAAGTCTAAATTCACCAATCCTTGGTTGGGATTAGGATAGACTTGAATATTTTGTTTATCATATAAAGAATTGGCATCCGAATACTTTAAAATTAAATCGGCATAACCTAAATTCGGTATTCCATAGCCATAATCCGCATTAGGATTTTCGAATCGATCTGCACTTCTTATTATTGCATCATAAAGTTGCATATTGGTAGCTGTAGGATTAGCTTGAAGAAGGGTAGCTACTGCCCCCGCAATTATTGGTGCACTAAATGAGGTTCCATTACTTGGGCCAATTTCTCCACTAGCTAACGACAACATGGTAGCCTGCCCCATAGCACAAACACCAGGCTTTACTCTACCATCTACCGATGGACCACGAGAACTAAAGTTTGCAATACTACGATCTGCCTTAACTGCTCCCACAGCTAAAACACTATCTCCATCAGCTGGCGCTCCTATATAATACCACGGGCTAGAACCTGAATTACCAGCACTATTTACCACAAAAATACCTTTCGACGCAGCTCTGTCGGCCGCACGTGTAATAACCGTAGTATTACCATCTAATTGCTGATAATTATGGCTATCAAACGGATTATCGAAAGTTGTATATCCTAATGAACTTGTAATAATATCCGCTCCAGCACTATCAGCCCAAACTGCGGCAGCTTCCCAATTATATTCTTCGGTTATAGTTTCGCTGCCTGCGTCCTCTGTTCTTAATAAAAAAAACTTCGCTTGAGGAGCCGTTCCTACTAATTTACCTGGAACATACCCTGCAATACACGACAACACACTCATACCATGAGTATTATCTTCATAAACTGAAGATTCATTCATTACAAAATCCCAAGTAGCTAAAATTGAGTTATTAGCTCTAATATGCTCAAATGCAGGCAGTTCATCTACTCTGTAAAAACCAGCGTCAAAAACCGCAATTACTACATCATTTCCAAAATATCCTTTGCTATGCATAAAGTCAACCCCAATCATTTCAATTTGAGTTTGACTTGAGCCATAATTTAAATTATTAAAATCACTTATAGGTTCCCCTGCTTTTAAATCTTTATTTACAGATGGTTTAGCTTGAGGAATTTTTCCTTTATGTATATGCTTTACTTGAGAAACAAATGCTAGGCTATTTAATTTAGTAATGCTTGCACTATCAGTAGTTCCAATTGTAATAAAGTTAGACCAATTTCCTTTATTAAAATAATCGAATCCTAAAGCTCTAACTTGCTGAATATAAGTAGGACTTACAGGAAGATCGCTTTCAGTAACTGCAACTTTAGATTTAGCCCTTCTTTCTAAAGCTTTAGGAGACAAAAACTCTTCAGGGCGAGAAATACTATAAGGTGAATTTGCTTTATCTTTAAAGAAAACCGCAAATTTATAGTACTCACTAGACTGAGCTTGAGCAACTAACGTTAAAAAAAAGAAAGATATTGAGCTAATAAAAATAGACTTCATTGGAAATGTAATTTCCTCAAAAGTAACATTAAAAATGTTTAAGCAGAGATTATTAAATTGAAATTAACACGCTATTCAAAGCCTCTCTCTACCAAAGTAGCCTTATAAACGAGCCCTTTTTTAATCTTATCCATTATAGGTAAGTTATTGGTATCAGAACCTACTTTATCGCGATAGACTGAGTCTATATCTATTAATTCTTGATACAATAAACCTATATTCTTACCATATACTTCTCTAAAATCGTATTTATCAATAATAGATTCATACGCTTCACGACTCTGTGTAGTAATAACAGAATCGTATGCAATTACTCCAATTAAGGTATCGTAAAATAGTTTTTTATACTTGAATGATTCTTCATTCAGCCAACCTAACCTATTGCGATTCCACGTAGTAGACAATTTTAAAGGGAATTGTAAAGTAACATATGGGATATTTTCGATTACTTTAACTACATAGGAATTTTCAATATAAGCCCAATAGGCTCGAGGTGCTGACCAAGCATCACTTGGGGTATTTCTCCAACTTCTTTCAATACGCATTGCTAATTTACCTTCAGAGGTAGTAAATAGCGTATCATAATATTCTTTCATTTGGTATGAACGATGTGTAGTATCCAAATTAAAATCATCGTACCAAGTAGAATCTACATTATAAATAAGGTAATAACCTGCTTCTAGCGGAAAATACTCTACGCTAGGCAAAGGACTTACTACTTCCATCTTTTTACAAGAATGAAGTAGTAAAAAAAAGACCATCAAACTGACGGTCTTAAGTATTTTAATATAAATCGACATGTGATTTGAGCGTCTTAATGCACTTATAACCGTTTTCGATTCTCTGTTCAATTGGAACATTTTGCCAGTTGCTTACATCTGTTCTACCTTTTAGGTAGATATCTTCTTTATAAATAAGTCCTACACTATGAGCATATACTTCTTTACTCGAAATATAGTATACAGAATCTTCGTAAGATTTATTTGTTAATGTAAGAGTATGCTGATAAGTGTTTCCAGGAATAGAATAACTATTCTCAATATGTGCTGCAGACCAGAAGTCAGGCTGACCAAAGTTTTTAGCATTTCTATTTACACTATCTCCATCAACAATAGGAGTTCGTAAAAGCACATATTTAATATTATTTTGTGTTCTTTCGATAGTATATTCTTTATTGTTTTTGTTGTAATACTTTTGGATATAAGCATAACCAACAAGACCGAATCCAGAACTTAAATCACCTTTTCGTTCTATTTTAACACGAGTTTGAAGGCCACCCGTATTATCTGGCACATCGGTTTCATAGGTTTCGCGGTATTCGAATTTAATAACCCCACTTGAGTC
>DATCKI010000055.1:0-9509 GCA_036562365.1 Bacteroidia bacterium
GGTATTATTCGAAATACCTGCACTGCAAAAATTAGCACAATCGATTTATATAGATGTAATATCTCGTTTCTCGAATCGCTTATATGCTATGCAATTTCAAACTGCGAAAGAAAGATACGACAGCTTGATGGAATTACATCCAGATATTATTCTGCGCGCTCCTCTTGGACATATTGCATCTTACTTAGGAATTACTCAACAAACGTTAAGCGTTATTCGCGCTGAAAAAGGATAAAATTTAATATTTAGCCTTACCTAAATATTTTACCTTTCTAATTAATCTTCTAAACTTTGCCAAAGTTTGAAACTTTGGCAAAGTTAGAAACCAGATTTCGCCCCCTCCAAACATTAGTTATTATTTTTATTATTCAGCTATTAATAGGCTATTGTTCCCCTCCATTTTAACATCTTGTTAATACACGTACCGATCATTTTTTAATCTAGATTAAAAATTAGTTGCAAAAGCTTATCGTCCTTTGTAGTGTTTAAAAGCCACAAGCTTAACAACAATACAACTATTTAAATATCAAACTTTTGCAAATTACATAAACGTGTTTTATCAATGAAAAACTATTCAATTTTCGGAATTTCTTTAGGTCTATGGGCTAGTGTTTTTCTTACTGCCTGTGGAGAAAAAAAATCTACCGAAACTCTATCCGCAAACGTAGTTCCTGTTATTACAGAACTCGTAAATTCTCAAGAGCAAAATAAAGACATCAAACTTAGCGGTAACGTTGAAGGTAATTCAACCATACGCTTAGGATTCTTAGTTGCAGGTAGAATTAATCAGATTAATCTTCATGAAGGTGAGTCTGTTAAACAAGGTCAGCTAATTGCAAGTCTCGATCCAACTAGCTACGAAATAGCTAAGGAACTTGCCGATATTCAAGTAAGTCAAGTTGCCGACGAACACCAACGTCTTAAACTTATGTACGACCGAAAAAGCGTTAGCGAGAGCGACTTCAACAAAGTTGACCTCTCCCTTCAAGGTGCTAAAGCTCAACAACGTCTTCAAGCTAAAAATTTAGCTGATACTCGACTTACATCTCCTATTTCTGGTATATTAATCAAACGTCTTGCTGAACCTGGCGAAATCGTTTCGAGCGGAATGCCAATTTTAGTCGTTTCCGACATCAGCAAAATTAACGTCATGGCCTATATCCCAGAATCTCAATTAGGCCTTGTTCGTATTGGTCAAGAAGCCGAAGTTGAAATCGCCGCTCTTGGCGAAAACTTTAAAGGTAAAGTACTTGAAGTTTCTGGAATGGCCGATCCTACAACTAGAGCTTTCACTATAAAAGTAGAAGTTGATAATCCGAAAAATCTTATCCGTCCGGGTATGATTGCCGATGTCAAATTAGCCTCTACACAAGCTGAAAATATTATCTCTATTCCTGTAGCTTCTGTGCTAAGAACTCCAGAAGGACAAAGCTATATCTACGTAGTAGAAGGTGATCAAGCTTTCCAACGTAATATTAGTCTTGGTGCTTTAGTGGGCGACAAAATTGAAGTGGTAACCGGATTAACTGATGGAGAAACAATTGTTGTTGGTGGTCAACACAAACTTACAAATGGTACTAAAGTTTCTGCTCAATAATCCTTTTTTATCAATCTACAATTCTTTTCAAGATGAACTTTATTGAAAAATCATTAAAATATAAGCAAGTTACCTTATCGGTTTTGGCTATTTTCTTTGCCGTTGGGGTTTATTCTTTGCTAAATATGTCGCGCCGCGAAGACCCTAAAATTGTTATTCCTCAAGGGCTTGTCGTTGCCTATTATCCAGGGGCTAGTTCTACTCAAGTTGAAGAACAAGTAACCAAAAAATTAGAAGAAACTCTATTCTCTTTCGAAGAAGTAAAAAAAGCCAAAACAACTTCTGTTTCTGAAGATGGGAAAGTCGTTATTACCGTTGAACTAAATAATAACGTAAAAAATCCAGACGTTTTCTGGTCTAAATTGAACCAACAATTATTCATTGTAAAACAAAAAGATCTTCCTGAAGGCGTAATCGGACCTATAATTAATTCTGATTTTGGAGATACTGAAGCTATAATTCTTGGTATTTCTGGGAAAGATGTGCCATATAATCAACTTAAACATTATGCAGAACAAATCGAATCTGCTTTAAGTACTGTTCCTGCTGTTTCTAAAATCAAAAAAAGTGGAGTCCTTGAAGAACAAATTCAAGTTACTACTAACTCTCTCAAATTAGCTCAGTATGGTTTAAACCTTCAAGATGTTATGAAGGTTATTCAGTCTCAAAACAATGTTTACCCTACGGGTAATATAGATGCAAATTCTCTTCAAATTCCTTTATATACTAAAGGATTTTATACAAGCCAAGAAGACTTAGCAAATCAAATTGTAGGAACTTCAAATACTGGTTCTGTAGTTCGATTAAAAGATATTGCAGAATTAAAAAGAACCTATGCTGACCCATCTACTAAAGTTAGAGTAGGCGAAGACGATGCTCTTCTTATCAGCATACAAATGCTCCCTGGTAATAATATTGTAAAATTTGGTGAAGCTATAGATCAGAAATTAGCTGAAGTTAGCACTCAATTACCATCTAGCATCTCTATTACTAAAATCGCCGATCAACCTACTTTAGTTGATAGCAATATCAACCACTTCATGAAAGAATTCTTCCTTGCTATAGCAGCGGTTGTTATCGTAATTATTTTAATGTTACCATTCCGAATTGCCTTGGTTGCCGCTACTGCAATTCCTATGACTGTAGCTTTAACGCTCGGATTAATGAATGTATTCGGAATTGAATTACACCAAGTGTCACTCTCTTCTCTTATTGTTGTACTTGGTTTGGTTGTCGATGATGCTATTGTGGTAGCCGATAACTATGTTGAATTATTAGATAAGGGCGAAAATCGTTGGGATGCCGCTTGGAAAAGCGCTTACGAATTAATCGTGCCTATTTTCGTAGCTACATTCACTATCATTTTTGCCTTCATGCCTATGATAATTCTATCTGGTCCAGTGGGCGAATTTATCAAAGCTTTACCTCTTACTGTTGCTATTTCTCTTTCTGCATCCTTCATTGTTGCTATGGTCTTCACTCCTTTATTATGTTACACATTTATCAAAAAAGGATTACACGACCATAGTACCGAACAAAAAGTACAAAAAGAAAATTTACTAGATAAAATGCAAAATGGATACAACAAACTATTAGATTGGTGTGTTGCTAATCCACGTAAAGCGGTTGTATTTAGTATCATTCCATTAATTGCTGCAATTGCATTATTCAAGTTTGGAGTACCTCGTAAATTCTTCCCTGCGGCTGAAAGAAATCAATTCGTAATTGAACTCTGGATGCCAACAGGAACTAATTTAGAAACTACTGACATCGCTACTAAAAAACTTGAAGCATTGGTAAAAAACGACGCCCGTGTAAAAAATTACACCAGTTTTATTGGTAGTTCCGCTCCTCGTTTCTATTACAACTTCGCTCCTGAATTCCCTACTTCAAACTTCTCTCAAATTGTTATTAATACAATTGATATTAAATCAGCAGAAGAACTTTATTCCGAATTAAACCAAAAAGTTGCTGCTGCCGTCCCCGAAGGTCGTCCTAAAGTACGCTTAATGCAACAAGGTAAACCGCTTAAAGCTCCTATTGAAGTAATTGTTTGGGGTAACGATTTACATGTACTTAAAAGTTTAGCAAACGAGGTAGAAAATATAATCCGCGAAACTCCAGGAAATGCTCATATCCAAAACGATTATAAAGAAGATTATTATGCAATGGATATTAAGCTTAAACCTGAAGCTATTCGTCTTGGCTTTACTACCGAAGCTATTGCTAAAACTGTTTATGCAAGCTATACAGGAGCTCCTATTACAACCTTACGCGAAGGAAGTAATAATGTGAAAGTAGTTTTCCAACAAGAAAATAAAAATCCATCTCTAGAAATCGAAAATCTCTATGTAACCTCTCCTGTTACTAAAGCAAAAGTACCTTTGAGTCAAATTGCCGAATTTGTTCCAGTTTGGAAAACAGGAAGCGTAAAACATAGAAATGGATTACGTGCTATTACAGTAATGTCTGAAACTGTCGATGGGGTTTATCCTTCTGCATTCTTAGAAGAATTTCAACCTAAAATTGCTGCTTTAAATTTACCTGTTGGATACAAAATTCAATATGGTGGAGAAGACCAAAACGTAAAAGAAACTTTCCCAGAAATGATAGGCGCTTTATCTATAGGTTTGGTTTTAATCTTCTTAATCGTGTTATTCCAATTCCGCAAAATAAGCGAAACTCTTATCATTATTTCTACTATTCCTTTAAGCATTTTCGGAGCTATATTCGGATTATTTGTAACGGGAAATAACTTCGGATTTACTGCATTTGTTGGCTTAATAAGTTTATCTGGTGTGGTGGTTCGGAATGCCATTATTCTTATCGACCATATACACGAATTGGTTAAACATCATGGAATGAGCTTACGCGAAGCTACTATCGAAAGTGGTAAACGTCGGTTAAGACCAATTTTCTTAACGGCTATGGCAGCTGCTATTGGAGTGTTACCTATGATTATCTCTGGATCCCCAATGTGGAGTCCGCTCGCTAGTGTTATCGCATTCGGGGTAGTTTGGAGTATGTTCGTCGCTCTTCTTGTAGTACCTGCCATGTATCTATTGTGGATAGTTCCTCAAGACGAAAAATCTAAATCTGTTAAGCACTAATCCTTTTGTAAATCATGAAAAATTCAATCAAATATATAGCATTAAGCCTCGCTTTGGCAAGTCTTATCCCTTCTGCTTTTGCACAAACTACAGAAACTTGGACCTTAGATAAAGCTGTAAATTCTGCCTTAGAAAATAATATGCTTGTACATATTAAAGATTGGCAAGTTCAAGAAAAAGAGGCTAAGGTGAAAGAGGCTACCGTTAAAATGTTCCCTATTGTGAACGTTTCCGCAAATTATCTTTACAACATGAATAACCTTGAATTGGTAATGGCTCCAGGTTCTTTTGGAACTATGACCTTCCCTGTTATTGGCGAAGTTGTTTTACCTGCCGAAGAAAAACGTTTTCAAATGTCTGAAAATAATAACTACAACGCAGGGGCCATGTTGTATCAACCTATCTCCCAGCTTCCTAAAATCAATACCGGTATTCAAGTAGCAAAAGCAGATAAAGAATTAGCATTACTCGAACAATCTCAAGTTCAACAACAAATAAAAACGAGTGTAGAAAAACTATTCTATGGCATTTTAGCTACTCGTAAAAGAAAAATTGAAGCTGAAAAAAACATTCAATTAGCTAAATTGAAATTATACGATGTAGAAGGAGCTTTAAAATCAGGAAAAACTTTAGATGTAAATGCTGCTGGTTTACAAGCTAACATCGTAAATCAAGAACAAGAATTATTAAACTTAATTTTTAAAGAAGAAGACTACATCGCTGAATTCAAAAAGCTTACCGGAATTACAAGCGATAGCTTGATTTTAGAAGATGAAGAATTTGTTTTCTCTGCTACTAACGATCTACAGAGTTATAAAACTTCTGCTCAAAGCAATAATGTTGAATTACAAATAGCCAGAGTAAAAGCTGAAAAAGCCGATTTAGGTGTAAAAGCCGCTAAGTTAAGTTATTTGCCTGACCTTGGACTTGTAGGTGGATACGCATGGCAACGTGGAAATCAAATTTTACCTGAACATAACGTATTTGCAGGTGCAAGTTTAAAATGGAATTTACAAGATGTTATTTCGAATAAATTCACATTAAATCAACGTAAATATTTGCAACAACAAGCAAACGAATATGTAGAAAATGTGCAACAACAAGCTCAAGTTGATACCGAAAAAGCATATCGTAAACTAAAACAAGCCGAGCAATTAATTAGTGTTGCAGAAAAAATGGTTGAATTTAGACGTCAAGAATTAAAAATTGAACAAGACAAATTTAATGCCGGTTTAAATACTCAAATTAAGGTCGTAGAAGTTGAAGCTGCTTTAGCCAAAGCAGAAGCCGACCTTTATGATGCAAAAATGAGTTATAAAGTAGCTGAAGCTGAGTTACAATTCATTACCCACTCTAAATAATTGTTCATTGTAAACACGAGTAATAGGCCTCGTAATGTGTAAAAGCATTGCGAGGTTTTTTTATTAGTAAAACTTTGTTTTTGAATTGGAGGAATACTTGTTTTTTAAGTTTTAGACAAGACTAAAAAAAAGCGTCTAAGTTGATGCCCCTCTTAACTTTGTTAAAGTTTGAAACTTTAACAAAGTTAAAAAAATCAATTATTACAAACCCCAAACCTCTTCCCAAAAACTTTCCTCTTCTCTTTTCCCAAATTTTACCTCAACCCAACACATTAAACCTCTTTAACCAACTCTCCAAGCTAATTTAATCGTCAAAATTTTTAGTAAACAGAAAATAATAACGTAGCCCCAAGTTATAACTTCCTAGATAAAAACTACGCATTAAATGGCCAAAAAACAAATGGCGATTCTAATTCGAACCGCCATTTGCATCTGTGTGTTATGTATAGCCTCTTTTATATTTTACCCAAACAATAAATCATTTGTTTGAGATCCATTATCATTCGTAAATTCATCAACTGTATTGAAAGATGGAGCAAACTCAGTTGGTTCAGCAATCAATTCATCTACTACAGCATCTTTAACAGGCTCTTCAATTGCTACATTATTAGCAACTGGCTCCTCAACTGGTAACATTTGAATTGGCTCAGCTTCTTGTACAGGAGTTTCTAATCCTGGATTTGTTAAGTCTATAACAGCTTCTGCCTTCTTACTTGCTGCTTTCGAAACCTTAGATGATTTTGCTGCTTGAGTTTTCGCAGGGTTCGCTTGTAATCCTAAAATCTCAAGACGATTCTCTCTTAAAAACATTCCCAAAGCAACCGCACCCATAATATCAGTAATGCCCAATTCAAACTCCCATTCATCTGGAGTTAAACGAGGCGACGCTGAAAATTTTATCTTGTTTTCTACGCAATAATCTAATATTAAAGGCATATTCTTAACCTTCACTACTACTTTTGGCTTTTCACTCATTTCCATAATTACAAATGAACTCTCATTTAGGTTATCAGGCAAATTTACAATACTTCAATAGGCTATGCAAGAAGTTATTAACAGCTTTTTCATTTTGTGAATAACTCGTGCGCCTACCTCCGCTATTCCTTATACTATCGATAGTTTAACCATGTTCGACATACCCTTCGCTTCCATCGGAATACTCGAGATGCTCACTATCAGGTCTCCATCCTCTACACACCCGTTTTTACGCAGGATATAGCTGATATCTGCTATCGTATGATCTGTTGAAACAAACTTGTCGTAATAAAAAGCACGCACTCCCCAAACCAAACTCATTGCATTCAAAATGAATCGATTAGCAGTAAATGCATAAATCTCTGCTTTAGGTCTAAAACCAGCAACCTTCATAGCAGAGTATCCACTACCCGTCATAGCAACTATAGCCTTTGCTCCAGCTTCATTACTTAAAGTACAACCAGTCCTACAAATATGATCGCTTATAAAACGTTCTGTATTAGGCGTAGATTTTCCATCAAATTCTATATCAAACTTGTATAATTTCTCTTGAGATTCTACATGCTCTATAATACGTTTTACCGCCTGAATTACTTTCACTGGGTGGCGACCCGTACTTGTTTCACCACTCAACATCACCGCATCGGCGCCGTCCAATATACTGTTTGCTGCGTCGTTTACCTCTGCACGTGTTGGAGAAATATTCGTAATCATACTCTCCATCATTTGAGTAGCAATAATTACCGGAATACCAGCTGCCATACATTTCTTAACCAACATTTTTTGCACTGCTGGCACTTGTTCCATTGGTAATTCAACACCCAAATCACCTCGTGCCACCATCAAAGCATCCGTTTCTTTTATAATATCGTCTATATCATTTAACGCTTCTGGCTTTTCAATTTTAGCAACTATTCCGCTTTGTTTACGTGCCTTACGAATCAAATGCTTCAATTCAATAATATCACTCGCCGAACGCACAAACGATAAACCAATCCACTCAACATTGTTTTCTAAAACAAACTCTAAATCGGCTAAATCTTTCGGCGTTAAACAAGGCAAACTAACTTTAGTATTAGGCAAATTCACCCCTTTTCGCGAGCTTAAAATCCCTCCGCTTACTACTACCGCTTTTACTTCGTCAACTCCATTGGTCGAAAGTACTTTAAGAACCAATTTTCCATCGTCTAATAGCACATTCTCTCCCGGCTTAACATCCTGAGGGAAAAGCTCATAAGTAATATAAATTCGTTCAGCCGTACTTAAACTTTTGTTAGTTGTTATAACCAGTTCCTTACCTTCTTCAAGCATAACCCCGTTATTTTCAACCTCTCCAACTCGCAATTTCGGTCCTTGTAAGTCGGCTAATATTCCAACGTTCGCTTCTAATTCTTCATTAATAGATCTAACATTCTCTATAATTTCCTTTAAATCAGCATGTGTACCGTGCGAACAGTTAATTCGGCACACATTTACTCCAGCCATTATCATCTCGCGTAATACTTCTCTCGAAGCACTAGCTGGACCAATAGTGGCAACAATTTTCGTCTTTGTAAAATTCGATTTCATAATTTTATGATTGCATCAATAGATATTCATATTTTCCTCTAAGCGTTTTGGGATCTATCAAATACGCCATTTGTATAAATTTACTTTTGCGCAAAGCCTCCAGTAGCAATTCTGCCACTCTTGTGTTTGTCTCCGCTTGTAAAACCAATAGATAGTCGAAAGATGAATATTCCTTTATCAATACCCGACCACGGTCTTTTATAGATACTAAACGCCAAAACCTAAAATCCTTCTCTTCGTATTGCTCAAAAGTCGGAAATTCATGTATAGTCTTGTTGTCTAACAATGCATCCAAGTCTTGCACGCGCTTTAAGTCTAAACCCAATTCCCTGTTTAAACCCCAGCAAAGCCTGTATTCGGGCTCCTGACTAACAATCACAAAGCACAAACCTTCAAACTCAAAATCAAGCTGAAATGACTCTTTTGCCATAAATTTAATACGAATGTAAAGTTAATCCTAAACTTCTACATTACCTAATTATTAATTTTTAGATGTTTGGGTAGCATCTGCGCCACACTCCTAATCAGCGCTTTATCCCGCTTTCCACTATACTCCTCCCCCCATCTGCAATGTGGGTGCGGGGTACCGTTACAATCGGGGCTAGGTTAAGCGGCTCTTTTCAATCCCGCCTTTCTAAACCAAAAACGGATTATGTTTCGCCTCAAAACCAATTTCTGTCGCTGGGCCATGACCACTATATACCACACAATCACCTGGTAATGAAAGCAATTTTGTACGTATACTTTGTATTAACTCCTCATAATTACCCATCGGTAAGTCTGTTCTACCAATACTCATCTTAAACAAAACATCTCCCGATACCACAAAATTGTCCTTCTCGCTATAAAAACTTACACTACCAGGAGAATGCCCCGGAGTATGCAATACAGTCAAAA
>DATCKI010000064.1:0-1886 GCA_036562365.1 Bacteroidia bacterium
TAGTATAGCTTTCTGCGTTTACTTTGAGCATAGATAGCATGGATACATTAGGAAATAAAGCATTAAGACCGAAATTGAAGAAATTTGGGCGTTTACTTCTAAAAACAAGTTTAATACTCACATTAATTATTGGTGTATTGCTTGGTATTTTAGGAGGCTTGGTATATTATTTCCAAGATGATATCAAGAAATATGCAATTGAAACATTAAATGAAAATCTACAAACCAAGCTGGATGTAGAATCAATTGATATTACCGTACTGAAGCAGTTTCCATATGCATCTTTAGAATTTAAAAATGTAGTATGCGCAGAAGCTTATGAGCGCTCAAATTCGCAGGATCTATTTAGTGCTGGAAGAATTTATCTGCAATTTAATCTTTGGAACGTCATCGATCAGAATTATACTGTAAAAAAAATCACTGTAGAAGATGCAGCTGTAAATCTTTATCGCGATAAAAATGGTAAAGATAATTGGCATTTTTGGAAAATTAGTGATGATACAAGTAGTAGTAAGAAGAGCTTTTCTTTTAAACTTAGTGCAGTGCAACTTAAAAATGTTGATATTAATTATATTGATGAATATGCACAAGTTGAAATTGAAACACATTTTGACTATTTTAATATGGCTGGACGCTTCTCTGATAAACAGTTTGCTTTAAATGCAAATACTGAGTTTGTAGCTAAAAGAGTTATGGTTCAAGGTGTCACATATTCCGACAATTATAAATTAAAACTCCATGCAAAATTCTGGGCAGATACTGAAAAACAACTATATAAAATTAAATCTTGTGATCTTCAAATTGAAGACCTGCCGCTTAAAGCTAGTGGAGAGTTTGGAAAAGATGAAACAGCTTGGTATATAGATGTAGATTTACAAGGGAAAAACCTTAATATTTCTAGAATCTTATCTATGCTTCCAGAAAGCATCAGAGAAATAAAAGAAAATTATAAAAGTTCAGGAAAAATCGAAATAAAGGCCAAGGTAAAAGGTCATTTCATAAAAGGTTCATTCCCTAGTATTCATGCAGATTATTCGGTATCTAAGGCTACGTTTAAGTATGTTCCATCGAGTGTTGAGATGGAGAATGTAACTGGAAATGGGAGCTTGTATATAGCCAAACGTTCAGAATCATTCTTTAAGATTGATTATGTAGAGGCTTTTCAGAAAAATTCAAGTTTAAAAGGAAGTTTTGAATGGAAAGATTTTGATAATCCTCTAGTGGTAAGTAGTGCTGAGCTGAATGCTGATTTAGCGGAATTTTTACCATTTTTTCCTATTGATACTATTGAACAAGTAAATGGTCGTGCAAATCTAAAATTAGACCTAGTTTTGAAAGCTTCAGGCAAAAATTTTACGAAAGAAGATTTTAGAAATGCTAAGATGGATGGGAATATGGAACTGCAAAATGTAGTTCTACGATTAAAAAATTCCCCCCTTCAATTTAATGATATTACGGGCATATTTATGTTCGATAATAACAATGTTTGGTTGAGAAAAGCTTCAGGTATTTTCAACGAAAATAGGATTGAATTAGACGGTAAAGCCCTGAATTTATTATCATATATCTTAACTGAAGATGAACCATTGTATTTATCGGTAAATTTAAAAAGTGAAGAAGTTAATATAGATAAATGGTTAACACAAAATACTACTGCGCAGAATACTTCAAAAGATACAAGTAAATCGGTCTTTGCTTTGCCTAAACGTTTGTCTATAGATTTTGACGCAGAAGTTAAAAAAATAACTTTTACAAAGTTTGAAGCAACTAATGTAAGAGGCTCGGTAAGTATTAAGAACAGAGTTTTTGCGGCTAAGTCGTTAACTATGACTACAATGGATGGCGAAGCTATAGTTTCGGGAATTGCCGATAATAGCAATGGTAAT
>DATCKI010000071.1:0-3805 GCA_036562365.1 Bacteroidia bacterium
TTTCTTACAACCAAAAATACGACCAACTTAAGAATATTAGCCGTATCGAGGCACCAGATAATAGCTTTCGTATTTTCTCTTTCCACGTTCTATTTAACGACGGACACTACGAAAACTTTGGCTTTACTCAATACCTAGACCCTAAAACTAAAGAAATTCACGTTGCTGAATTAAAAGACAACAAACCTGATTATAAAGTTGTAGAAACTAAAAATTATGGTAAAAATCAATGGTACGGTGCAACTTATTATAGTATAGTTCCTAAATCTATTGGCAAAAAAGGGCAATTTGTAATTATTGGTTTAGATAATAATAATCGTCTTACTAAACGTAAAGTAATCGATGTTATTAGCTTTAATAGATTTGGTGACCCTATTTTTGGTGCCCCTATCTTTAAAACTGAAAGACGTGCCTTTAATCGTATTGTACTTGAATACAACGCTAAAGCTCAAGTAACTGTTCGTTATCAAAAAGAAAATAATTGGATCGTTTTCGATTATATTGCACCTATTGACCCTAAATACAAAGATATGTTCGAGTATTATGGTCCTAGCGGTGAATATGATGCCTTTATTATTGAAAAAAATTACTTGAAAATTAATCGTGGCGCAGATGCTCGAAATAATTCAGAAAATAAAGGCAATATGGTTAAAAAACCTACGCATAAATTAGGTCCACGCGACTAAAATACGCCAGTAAACCCAAGGTGTATTTTACTATTCGCAAATTTTATTGGCTCCCTATTTTTCGCTCCTAAACCATAAGCTAAATTCAATATTCCCGCTTTGGTGCCAAAACGTAATCCTGCACCAAAGCCATATAACCAATTTGCTTCATATCCACTATGTAAGGCTTGTTCTGCAAAACCACCATTTGCAAATACAAATACATTCGAATTTCTATCAAACAAAAATCTAATTTCTGTATTTGCTATGGCATAGCCATTGGTATAAATACTAGCTTCATCAAAGCCACGTAAACTATTATTGCCCCCTATCCTCAATAAATCGTTATAAAACCTCGATTTACTGTATTGATATGCCCATTTGCTTTGATAATAAAATGTCCACTTCGGATTAAGACGTATATATTGCTCCCACTCTAAATAGGCGTACGACTGAAAACTCCTTAAATCAAAATCCTTATACAATGAATCTGGCAATTCTGTAATAGGGCGAATTCTTCGAATTCCAGGCTGAAATTGCACAAGAATTTTAAAACCTTTAGTTGGATTTAAACGATAATCGTACCTCCCAAAATCAAAAGCTATATTCAATTTATCCCAATCTACATCCATATCGGGTGGTAAACTCTTTGATGCAATATATGCCGCTCTTTCTATTAATCTAGATTGCTGACGTATATAACCAAATCTCAATTTATTATTCCCATACCACAAATAATCGAATCCAGCCCCATATTCTATGGTTTGAAAGCTGGTATCTCTACGGAACAAATCGAACTCGCCCCAAACAGCCAAAGGCGTACCTACTATGTATGGGTACATCAAATATACGTGTGCCGACTGAGTTCCATTTGCTATGCGTTTCCATTCCAACTGTATTTGCTCACCGTGGTCTAATATATTCCAAAGCTTTAAGGATACATCTCCCGTTAATTGTAAACGACCATTTACTCCACTCCCCGGCTGAAAACCTAAAATACCACTGAAATACGAAGTATTTAACTTCTTGGCATAAATATTCAAATGGGCTGAACTATCTGTAAGCCAAGTTTCAGTTGGCTGCGTTAATTCTATAAATGGTAAGTCTCTTAAAAGTCTATCAGCCATTTTAAACCGCTGTCCGTTAAACACTTTCCCTGGTCTTAAGCCTAAATATCCATACAAATAACTAGGGGCTAGCTTTACATTTCCTTTTAAATTGATAGAATCTATCGTAACTCGTGGCCCCTCATCTAATAAAATTTGAGCTGAAATACGATTAGAGTCTATTCGAACATCCTGAAAAGAAATAGAAGCATAAGGATGTCCATTCTGATCGTAATAATTCAAAATTTTACGAAAAAAAGGTTCTGGATTTATCTCGCTATTAAACCATTGTTTATTATTCCATTCTTTGGCTAATGACAAATTATTATCGAGTCCTACGAATTCTACTTTAGTCCAAACATATTTAGGGCCTTTGTTATAAATAACAACAGCTTTATTCTTTACAAAGCTTTGGGTATAGCTTACATCCCAATAACCTTTGCTTCGATACAGCGAAATTTGATTTTTAATACTTTGTTCAACCAACAGAGAATCGGCAGCAGAAACACATTTGTACTTTTTCTGTTGAGCATAGGAATGTACAGGCAGCAGAAAAAACAGTAAACAAGTACAAAATATGAATCGCACCAAATTTACCATTCTATGGGGGTTTTATGATGAGAGATTAAATACTCGTTACATTTTGAAAAATGTCTAGACCCAAAAAAACCTTTATGAACCGAGAATGGTGAAGGATGAGGCGCTTCGAGAACTAAATGTTTATGAGTATCTATTAAAGCTTTTTTACTTCGTGCATAATTACCCCAAAGCATAAAGACCAGATTTTCTTTTTCTTCGCTTAGCAGAGCAATTACCCTATCGGTAAAATGTTCCCAACCTTTATTGGCATGTGAAGCCGGACTTTGGTGTTTAACACTAAGAACAGCATTTAGCAAAAGTACACCTTGTTTGGCCCAGGATTCAAGATTACCGTGGTGTGGAGGAATAATGCCAAGGTCATTATGTATTTCGGTAAAAATATTTTTAAGCGAGGGAGGGAGTTTTTGACCATGTGGAACAGAAAAGCTTAAACCATGAGCTTGACCAGGACCGTGGTAAGGATCTTGGCCGAGAATAATAACTTTCACAGAATCAAAGCTACAAAGTTCAAAAGCATGAAAAAGTAGTTCTATAGGTGGATAGACGGTGGTAGAGATATACTCTCCCAACACAAACTCCTCAAGCTCAACAAAATAAGGCAAAGACTCTTGGTCTTGCAATTTGTTTTTCCATTGAGAATCAAGGGTTCGCAAAAGCTTCATATAGTTAAATATTTTAAAAACAAAGATGCTAAAAAATACCTGAATACTAATAACTGTGGGAAATCGTTAATTACATTGTTAAAAACTCAACATTATTTAACTTGTGGAGAATAGGTTCAAAACATATATTTGCATACACACAAAAAACTTATTAGTAATGAAAAAATTAACCATTTCCGCTGTATTGCTACTATTCATAGGTTTAGCATTATCATCATGTAAAACTGGAGGCGATTGTCCTGCTTATCGTTCACATGTTGCAAGCGAACAGATGCATTAATTTTTCTCTGATTTGAAAGAGATTTCACTTCAAAGTATAGAGGAATTGAACGAAATAATGGCACTGTCATTCTCCGAGGAGATTGACGGTGTTTTTATTTTTAAGCATTCCACACGTTGTAGTATAAGTTCTATGGTATGGAATAGGTTACAGCGCGACTGGAATTTCGATGATTCAAAGGTAAAATTTTACTATTTAGACTTATTACGTCACCGCGACGTATCCAATAAAATTGCCGAACTCACCGGCGTTGAGCATCAAAGTCCACAACTCATAGGTATAAAAAATGGTAAAGCTTTTTATGATGCTAGCCATACCATGATAAGAGTATTAGATGCAGAAAATGCATTAAAAAAAGGACACTGATTAAGTGTCCTTTTAAGTTTACAGATTTTTGTAATTCTGTTTCGTCCAGTGTAGAAATTCTCTATGCTTAGACCTCGAAATTTCAATCTCAGAGCCATCTGTCAAGAGAATAATTCCCCCATTTTT
>DATCKI010000072.1:0-5158 GCA_036562365.1 Bacteroidia bacterium
ATAAATAAAGGTGGTTTTTCCCAAAAGGGTTCGAAGTTGATAGTAGGTCTTAAATAATCATTACTCAAAATCATTTCTCTGGCAATTTCAGCGAAATTGATTTCGTCCCAATCAAATAAATGCACTCCACCTAAAAAGGGAAAAAAGCAAATAAGGGCGAGTACAAGAATCCAAGTGGCGTATGATTTTTTAAGCATTATTTCTTGAATTTATAACGTGGGTGTTTCATTAAATTCCACTTCGATAAACGGTGCTCAAGGGATACTTTTAAGCAACCTAAACCGTAAATAGCGCTGTTTTTTAGGTTGATGGAACTTGCTTCTTCGAAGTATTTAGTTGGGCAAGTAACTTCGCCAATAGGGAAGCCTGCATAAATAATTTGAGAAAGCATTTGATTATCGAAAATGAAATTATCTGAATTTTGTTCTATATCAATTTTCTCGAAAACTTCTTTAGAAAAGGCTCTATAGCCTGTATGATATTCGCTCAATTTTTGATTTACGAATATGTTTTGAATAAATGTAAGTGCTCTGTTTGCAACGTATTTAATGATAGGCATACCACCATCTAAGGCACCATTTCCAAGAATACGTGAACCAAGTACAACTGGGTAGAGGCCTTGACTTATAATAGAGCTCATAGCCGGAATTAACTTAGGAGTATATTGGTAATCGGGATGCACCATGATGATGATATCTGCTCCTAATTCTAAGGCTTTTTTGTAGCAAGTTTTTTGATTTCCTCCGTAACCACGGTTTTTTTCGTGACGAATTAAGTGTTTTATTCCAAGTTTTGCTCCTAATTCTAATGTATTGTCGCTACCTGCATCATCTACCAAAACTACATCATCCACTATATCGAATGGGATTTCCTTATATGTTTGTTCAAGAGTAAGCGCTGCATTATAAGCAGGTAATACCACTACAACCTTTTTTCCGTTAATCATGTCGAATATTTACGTTGAGTGCAAATATAACCAATTGTATGGGAACAGGACTATTCCTTAACAAACTGTACTACTTCAAAGCCTTCGTGCAGTAAATCATGCTCTAAATGAGAACGTAATTCTTTGTCTTCTAAAATTTCCCATTCTTGCTTATTGATGAAGATGTGTATGGCATGGCTTTTACCATCTAAAGTCCAGATTTTTACCTTGCGAGATTCTCTAGTTCCAATAGCAGTATTTAGTATTTTAGTATAGTTATCAGATAAGCTTTTAGGTCTGGAGTTTATAAGTAATGGAATTACTTGTATCAGTTTTTTGGTGGCGTTGTAAGCAATGAATAGACTTATTGCGATAGATAAAATTGGGTCTATAGCATGGAAATCGGTGAAATAAATGATTATAGCCCCAATTAGTACTGCAGCCCAACCGAGTATATCTTCGATAAAATGAAGAGCAATGCTTCGTTGTGCATGGTCGACTTCGTGAGAATGAAAAAGGAATTTAGCTGCTAAACCATTGAAAACTAAACCAATTATTGCTACTGGAATTACAATATTAGAGCGGGTAATATAATCGCCAGTTGCCAATTTAGAGCTGGCTTCCAAAATCATAAAGGCAGAACCACTAACTAGGATTAGCGAAGTACTGAGTGCTGAAATTAATGACCAACGTTTATGCCCAAATGGGAAGTTGTCGCTTTCTTTCTTTTCTGAAATTTTGATTAGAAATAATGCAAATGCTATGGCTATACTGTCGCCAAAGTCGTGCACAGAGTCGGAAAGTATAGCTGTTGAATTAGAAATATAACCAGAAATAGCTTCAATAATGGTGAAACTAAGATTGAGTATTAAAGCAACTACAACTGCTCTAGTTCCGGTTGAATGCAAATGGTTATGATTATGTGAAGCGTGATTGTGCGCCACTATGATTCCATTAAATTGTTATGCATTGCGAAATTTAGTAATTCCGTCGCATTTTTGCAGGATAGTTTTTTAAGAATATTCTTACGGTGCGTATAAACGGTGTGGATACTTAAGAATAATTCGTCGGCCATTTCTTGTGCGGTTTTTCCTTTAACTACAAGCTTAAGAACTTCTTTTTCACGCTCCGAAAGTAAGGCCGCAGCCTCGCTATGTTCGTTCGACTTAGCTCCCATGTAATTTGGGCGAGCACTGTCGGACGGGCCGTATGTCATGGCTATTAGAGCCTCAACTACCTTAGGACTGAAAAATTTAATTCCAGCAGCAGATTTACGGATGGCCTCTAAAATCTCCTCTTTGCTACTTTCATATGTAATAAAGCCCGTAAGATGATGCTTGTGAATTTTATAAATACCCTCTTTGTCTCTATCCGAAATAGCTAATACTTTAATTTTTTGAAAAACTTCTGCGGTTTTGTCAAGCATTTCTTCCTGGAAAAAATCTCCAAAATTCTTATCTATAATCAATAAATCGAATTCGTTTAATGAGATTTTGTCTTCTAAATCTGATAGATTTTGTATATATCCAGCTGGTTCTAAGTCTGTATTTTCTTTAATAAGCTGAAGTAATCCAGCTCTAATAAGATATTGTGTATCGCCTAAAACTATGCGTATTTTGTTAGGTACCTGACTCATGGTGCTGCAAAGTTAATAAATCCCGCTTTTAATCTGATAAAAATTAAATGTTTTATAACTTTCAGAAATTATTGAAAATTGTATATTTGTGTTATGACAAATTCGGAGGCAAAGGAGAAGCTTATTAGTATTTGGGGAAGTTTGGGCTCTACATGGGGGATAAGTTCAACCATGGCTAGGGTTCATGCTTTGTTATTGGTTAGCGACGACCCCAAATCTACAGAAGAAATTATGGAGGAACTTAGTATATCTCGCGGCAACGCGAATATGAGTGTTCGTTCTTTAATTGAATGGAATTTGGTAAAGAAACTTGTAAAAAAAGGGGAACGTAAAGAGTATTTTGTGGCTGAAAAAGACTTTCATAAAATAGCTGTTACTATTGCCAAAGAAAGAAGAAGAAGAGAAATTAGTCCGCTCATTGAAGCTTTAAATGAAATTAAAATTGATGAGCATGATTGTAGTCCTGAAGCTATAAGTTTACGCAAACGTATAGCCGAAATGCAAGTATTTATAAAAGAAGGCGATAATTTGCTCGAAAAGCTGATAAAATTGGATGAATCGAAATTGTTTCCCTTATTATTTAAAATGTTGAAGAGATGAAAATTTTGAAATGGAGATTGTTTGATATAATAGTGCAGGTATTACTATTTGCCATGTTTATTGGGTTAAGCTTAAATTTTAAAATGAAAATTGCGGCGAGTTTTTATGTGGTAAGTGGATTGGTAACTCAAACTTTATCTCATTTTTTCTTGTATTTGAAAGCGAGAAATAGTGCTACTACTTGGCGTGTTAAGTTTCATAAATTGTTTAAGTTAGAAGTAGTACTCTTTACTTTAGGTGCACTTATTTTAATTTTTGGAAATTTAATAAATAATTGGTTTGTGTATTTTACTTGGAGTGCATGGGCCATTGTAAGCCTTATTATTGCTTGTTTTTTCGTATATTTTTTCGTCAGTTTGCGCGAATTTTTTGTTTCGAAACAAATGGTTGAACAATCTGAAATTGTTGATTTAGGAGTTTAGTATATAGATGAAAAGGATTTTAATTATTGGAGCTTCTGGTAATATTGGTCAGGCTGTTACTGAATATTTCAGGAAAAAGTCGGATTATATTGTTACTCCTACCTCTCGTAAAGGTGCTACAGGTTGTATAGTATTTGACCCTGATTTGCACGATTGGAGTATACTTGGAGAGCAAGATGTACTTATTAATTGTGCTGGTATTATTCGTGAAAGTAAAGAAGATGATTTTAAAAAAGTTCATATAGACTTAGTACGCACTATTTTAGCGAATAGAAAAATCATTGGTAATCCTAAAATTATTCATGTATCAGCCTTAGGTGCTGCTGCCAATCACGAAATTTCTTTTTTAAGAACTAAAGGATTAGGTGATGAATTGCTACTTAGTCACAATAATACTTGGGTGCTTAGGCCTTCTATAGTTTGTTTGCCTGATACCTTACTTGTACGTAAGTTTAAGTGGTTGGTTTTTATGTGTAAGGTGTTACAAAATAGACCTATTATGCCACAAGGTTTTGCCTCTACACGTGTTCAACCAGTAATGCCTGAAGATTTTCTATTGTTGATTGAGAAAATTATTGAAACGCAAGTTGATACTCACGAAATAGATGTAGTAGGTAGTACTCCTTTTAGCTTTAAAGAATTACTTGAAATGGCTTCGGGGAAGAATAATATATTGCCGATTGAATTACCAAAGAAATTAATAGAACCTGTAACTAAAAATTTTATTTCGGTTTGGTTTCCAGATCTTATTAATTACGACCAATTTAATTTATTATTCAAAGATAATATAGCTTCACCTGAAATTCTGAAAAGCATAATAGAACAAGAGCCTGCAGAAACTTTAGATTTCTGGACTAAAGAATTTAGAAATATCCATATCAACGACTTATTTTAAGCCCGTTGTTTAGCTGGAATTAACCTTTCAAAAATACCTTTAATTGATTGGAAGTTGAGAGGGAATTCTAAGAATACGTGTAAGAAACTTAAGAATAATAAAGCGGTTAAACCTGTTTTATAATCATAAGCATACAGAGCTACAGAACCAATCCATAATATTAAAACAATACTAATATTTAGTATAGGCATTTTGTGCCATTGTATAATACTTGTTTTACTAAACCAGTTTAAGTAGTGATAAGTGTAAGCAAATCCGATAAATCTACCAAGCATAATTCCAGGTCTACTGAAGTAGATGTCTTCTTGAGTAGTACCTCCAAGATTGAAGTTGTTGAAGATGGTTTGATTCAAATCTAAGAATGAAACATCATAGCTTTTACGTGCGTATTCTGAGATTTGATATGGGATAAATGTAGCGTCGAAAACAAATGGTAGAGCTCCACAAACGATTAATATACCAACAGAAATTAAACCTAATTTTGAATTTGATTTAAGTGCCCCAAATAACATAAACAACATGGTAAATAAGTACACATGTATTAAAGTTGGGAGATATGCTGAAAGGAAGATTACTAATGATGAATAGGTAAATCCAGATTTAAAGTCGACTCCTGGACTTAATATTCCGTCGCCATCTACGTCGATACAGCGATTTTGAATAAATGCTGTAACTATTTT
>DATCKI010000073.1:0-16051 GCA_036562365.1 Bacteroidia bacterium
CTCCCAGGTTTTGAAGCTTTAACAGAATTCAATCATCGTAAACTAGTATATATTAGAAGGGGAGTAACCTCAAAATTGCCAGTTTGGTTTAAATATATATATTCTTTTGTTTTAAAAGGATTAATCCCAATGGGATTATTATTAGCGTATCATTTTAAAAATAAAAGAGTATTTATAATCCTGTCATTAATAGCTTTAGTATATGGTATTAATGGAATGCAAAAGGGGCATTTTTTAATATTTTATGGTCCTACTTTAATTCTATTGTTGGTCAATAAAAGTTATAAAAGAGCCTTAATTTTAGGTGCATATATATTCTCTTGTCTAGTGTTATTAGTTTTTATTGCAAATCCTGGATTAAAATACACTATAATGAAACACTTTATGACGGTGAAATTACCTAAAGAAGTTTCAAAAGAGGTATTACTTGATGATGGTGGTGTAGGTGGAGAAGGAATAGTAAAAGCCAATAAAAAAGCTGTAAATTCATTATATTTAAGAACATTTTATTTGCCGGGAGCAACTGTAGGAAGATGGTTTGAGGCCGTTCCTAAGAAAAAACCATATTTGTACGGTAAAGGTTATAAATTGTACGCTAAAATTACTGGTCAAAAATACCATGATTATGGTGCTGAGTTATATGGAGTAATATATCCAAGTTATGTGAAAAGAGGTTTTGTTGGGCGAGTAAATGTTGCAAGTTTTATGTATGATTATGTGAATTTTAAGCAGTGGGGGTTATTATATAGTGCTTTAGGTATGGCATTGTTGATTTCAGTAATTAGCCTTTTATACCATGGAGATTTTAAAATGATGGTAGTTTTAAATACAATTCCAGTATTATATTTATCATCAACAAATTATACTACTCTGCTTTTTAGTGGAGGTTGGTTCTTAATTATTTGCATTTACCTACTATTTTTGAGGAATTATAAACCTAAACATGAGCACTAAAGTTTGTCATTTAACTTCTGCACATACTCCTGAAGATATCAGGATTTTTGTAAAAGAGTGCTCTACTTTAGCTAAGGCAGGGTTTGATGTGCACTTAGTCGCTACTGGTAATGTCCCTAATTATTCAAAGAATAATGTTAATATTCACCTAGTTCCCAAAAGAAAAGGTGGTCGTTTCGATAGAATGTATCATTCTGTGAATGATGTTTTGAATAAAGCCTTAGAAATTGATGCTGAAATCTATCATTTCCACGATCCTGAATTGCTTAGAATAGCACTTAAACTTAAAGCTAAAGGCAAAAAGGTGATTTTTGATTCTCATGAAGATTTACCACGGCAAATTATGGGTAAATACTGGATACCTAAATTATTTCGTTCGTTGGTAAGTAATGCGTTCGAATTTTATGAGAATTATGTGGTCTCTAAAATTGATGGCGTTGTTGCTGCTACTCCTATTATTAGAGATAGATTCCTAAAAGTTAATAGTAATGTTGTTGACGTAAATAATTTTCCTCTCTTAGGAGAATTTTCTGAAGAACCTGATTTCTCTCATCCTAAAAAAGAGCAAGTCTGCTATGTTGGCGGTCTTGCTGAAGTTCGTGGAATTAGCTATTTAGTTAAATCTATGGTGCATTTACCCAATTTAAGATTAAAGTTGGGCGGCTTCTTTTCTCCAGAATCATACCATGATGTAATTAAATCTTTACCAGGTTATGATAAAGTGGATTTCTTGGGAATGCTAAATAGAGAGCAGGTTAAAAACTTACTTGCTAGCTCCAAAGTTGGATTGGTAACTTTATTACCAACACCTAATATTTTAGACTCTCAGCCAATTAAATTATTCGAATATATGGCTGCAGGGCTACCTGTTGTTGCTTCTGATTTTCCTTTATGGAGGAAAATTATTGATGATGCTGAATGTGGTATTTGTGTCGATCCGCATAACCCCACCCAAATAGCTGATGCTATTAAAAAAATAACAACTAATCCAGATTTAGCCCGCAAAATGGGCGAATCGGGTCGCAATATGGTTGTCGAGAAATATAATTGGGAGTCGCAAGAACCTGTTTTAATTGAATTCTATAATAAAATTTTGTCTGCGTGAGAGTTAGTATAGTTATTCCTTGTAGAAATGAGCTTAAATATATAGCTCTTTGTCTGGATAGTATTGTTGCTCAAGATTATCCAAAGGATAAACTCTGGGTCTATGTGTGCGATGGCCAAAGCGACGATGGTACTATAGATATCATTAAATCTTACGAAGCAAAATATCCCTATATTAAATACCTTAATAATCCTCATAAAACAACTCCACATGCCCTTAATTTAGGCCTAAAACAAGACGGTTTTGATATAGCTATTATTCTTGGTGCACATGCCGCTTTAGCTCCTGATTATGTTAGTAAATCAGTGGCTTGCTTTAATATAGACCCCGATATTGGTTGCGTGGGGGGGATAATTGAAAATATTCATGAAAATGAAATTTCCGAAGCTATCGGACTTGCCATGTCGAGCTCTTTTGGCGTTGGAAATGCCCACTTTAGAACCGCTACTAAAGACGGTTATGTAGATACCGTAGCTTTTGGAGCCTATAAAAAAGAAGTCTTTGAGAAAATTGGTTACTTCGACGAAAGTCTTGTCCGAAACCAAGACGATGAATTTAATTATAGAGTAATTATCAATGGTTTCAAAATCTGGCTTTCGCACGATATAAAATGTGTGTATTACGTTAGAGCTTCTTTCCCTAAACTATTACAACAATATAAACAATATGGTTATTGGAAAGTTTTTGTAAATAAAAAGCATAAAGCTGTTACTACATTACGACAACTTGTGCCTTTTATTTGGGTCTGCTACTTAATTTTTGCCTGGATACCTGCGCTATGTTTTTGCCCTTGGATCTTTTTGTATTTAAGTGGAATTCTTTTATATTTATGTGTTTCTCTGTATGCTGCATGGAAACTCACTAAAAACCCGTCCACCTTTTTAAGAGTTTTACGTGCATTTTATACGCTTCATTTAGGCTATGGCTGGGGGTATTTAAGAGGAATTATTGATTTTTTAATTCTGAATAAAAAACCTTCAAGCGATAGTATGAAAATGTCAAGATAATAATGCAAAACCTGAAAAAATACTTTAGAATCGCCTTTATTAGTGGACTTTGGTTATTTGCCTTTCTAATTCCATATAACTTTCAATATCTTGTTCCTATCGAGGCTCTTATTATTGTAGGCTATTTAGGTTCTCAAAATTTAAAACAAAGTTTTAAATCTATTATTAACGACAGATTTTCAATTATCTCTGTTTCATTTTACTTTCTTGTTATTTTTTCTATCCTAGTATTCCCAGGTGATAAAGAAGAATCTATACGTCAAGCCCTACTCAAATTACCCTTCTTACTTATGCCTTTCTTTATTATTGGCTCTGATTTGAAAAAAAATGAAGTCCTAAATATTCTTCTTGCCTTTGCATATGGTTGCCTTAGCTCTGGATTGATTCAATTCCTTGAATCGGCTTGGGAGTTTAAAGACAAAAGACAATTATCTGTATTTTCTCATTACGACTTTGCGAATTTTATGCATATAACCTATTTGGGCATGTATCAACTTTTTGCTTCAGCTTTTTTCTTGTACAAAGGAGCAAGAGCAATTAAAATGAATCGTAGAGTCTTTTACATTAGTTCTAGTATTTTATGTGCACTATTTGTGTTCCTCTCTTCTGCTAAAATTATGCTTATAGCTTTAGTTTTAATAGGGTTTATAATGCTAATTTTAACTATAAGGAGTGAGAAAAAAAGTGTCTTTTGGTATGCATTGCCGCTTTTATTCCTGCTAATGCCTGTTTTACTGTATAAGTTTTCTGATAAATTTAAAATTAGAGTTGATGCAGCTGCAACTGAACTGTATTTGTTTTATACGCATCAAGACGAAGGGCGCGCTTATAGCACTGGGCAACGTATTTTACTATGGCGAAATTCCCTTGATATTGTAAAAGAAAAACCATTCTTAGGAGTAGGGGTGAGTCATGTACAAAATATGGTGAATTACCACATGGAAGTAAGTGGAGACGCATATAGATTACCAATAAAATTAAATGCTCATAACGAATATCTTCAAACTACGGTTGGTATGGGCGTAGTTGGGCTTATGTTCCTAATTTCTATTTACCTTTTACCTTTACGTTATAGCAATAAGGATAGAATGTTCGTAACACTAACATTTGTACTTATCCTTTGTACAGCTTCTATTTCTGAAAGTATTATGGAACGTCAGGCTGGAGTTGTATTTTTGCAACTTGTTGGATGTTTATTAGTTGCTTGGAAACTAAAAGATCATGAAGAATTTAAATTCTGAAATCAGTAATATTAAACTTAAACCCATCTTTATTTCTGATGATGGATTACACCTGCACGTGCGCGTAAAGGTGAATGAGAAAAGTGTTTGGATGATGCTTGATACAGGTGCAACCAATACGGTTTTCGATATTAATAAGATTGAAAGCTTGCTTAAAAAGAAAACTCGTAAGGTAAATGGGCGTTTATCTGCCGGACTTGGAGGTTCTGAAATTCAAAGTAGCAAAGCTAAAGTTGAAGCGCTACAGATAGGAAATCATATTATAAAAAATCAAAGCTTTACTTGTCTCGATTTAACCCATCTTAATATGAGTTATCAGGGAATAGGAGTGAAACAAGTTATTGGAGTTATAGGTTCTGATTTACTTTATGCCTTCGAGGCAAATGTGGATTATAAAAAGATGCGTTTAAAGTTATATGAAGCCAATGCTGAAATGCGCAAAATCTGGAAATCTATTAAATACATCAAATAAAAAAGTCGCTCATTTCTGAACGACTTTACTTAATTATTCTTCGTCTTTAAGTCCCATTTTTTCAGCAAAATAATCGGCAAAATCTAACATTTGCTCTTTCATTTTAGTCTCACCTGTAGCTCTTTCAAAAGTTTCTGCCATGGTGATTAAAGTTTGATGATAAAAGATTTTCATATCATTAACTAACATATCTTTAGTCCATAAGTCTATACGTAATGTATTGTTTTCTTTAGGATCCCATATAGATAATAAAAATGCATTGGCACTTTTATCTTCTTCAATTCCACTGTCTTTAGCATTCCAAGATATCTTTTCAGGAATGTTTTGGTCGTCCAATAATACCTTTAAATTAATGTCTGAACTTCTCGCCATAATTATTTTTTTGGTTTGTATTTGCTCTGTGCAAATATAGATTTGTAATCGTGATTTTTCATTAATTGGTCTATGGTTACATCTTCGTGGGTTTTCATATAACTTTCCACTATTCTATAACCTAAAAACCAAGCAATTCTTCCTGGAGTTTCTCTAGGCATACCCGTTGCAAAAGGCGCTTCTTCGGTATATTTTTTAATTTCTTTCGTGTCTTCTGTATAAAATAACTTCTTCTCTATAAAGAAACCGTAAATATTACCTTCATTTTTTAAAGCAAATTCATACCTGTCTTTAGGATACCCAAACCACTGATGTGCTTCGTAATTTGGTAATAATTTACTTAAGTAAAATAAGATTTTACCTCTATAAACTACCTCTTCTATAAAGGTAACGGCTTCATTCTTTTTAGGGAATTCAGTCATTAACCAACCTGTTAAGGTTTCAGGTATAAGTAATTCAGGAATTCTTCTTTCTTTAATATAATCTGGCCATTGTAATCCGGTATACCCCGAGAAATCTTTCCCTAAATACATTTCAAGTCCAACTAACATGCAAGTATCCAATGCAATAATTGCATATTCAAAGTTATTGTACGAAAACACTACCGATGGAACTACTGCGTCTGGAGTATACCATTTGTACCTATCGAATACTTCCGTATATTCTTTTTCGTATTTCGTAAAGTCTGTAAATACGCTATCTATAGCTTTAGTAGTTTGTTTTATGTAAGGATCAGCAAGGAATCCAGCATAATAGAATTGAGTAGGAAGAGAGTCGGGGTGACCAATTCCAATTATTTCTTGAAAAATACCTCTAGCAAGAGCTGGATATTTTTCTTGAATAAATGAAATTCTCTCCGGAGCATCCATACTTTCGACAGGTAAAATGTCTTTATATAAATAGGCATACTCAATTTTCGTTCCATTAGGATCCGAAACAGGGGTATAACGCTTTTCCTTGCAAGAAAAAGCTAATAATATAAACGGCAGTAAGAAAGCTAGTTTACGCATATTTTTATAAAAACGTACAAAGGTGCAAATACATTGTTTAACTAGCAAGGTAGAAATGTCAAATTATACTTAAATATTAGATATTTTTCATTCGTTTTTCAGGCTAAGTGTTTGTATCTTTGCTCGCGAAAAGCAAAAATAAGGAATGAGTAATAATCAGCTTACAACCGTGGAAACAGCCCAAAAATTGGGTATTCAACCGCAAGAATTTGAAATGATAAAGGAAACCCTAGGGCGTACTCCCAACTTTACTGAGCTTTGTGCTTATAGTGGAATGTGGAGTGAGCACTGTTCCTATAAAAACTCTATTAAATGGTTAAAAACTCTTCCTAAAGATGGCCCTCATATGCTTGCCAAAGCAGGAGAGGAAAATGCTGGTTTAGTTGCAATAGGTGACGGACTAGCATGTGCTTTCAAAATTGAATCTCATAATCACCCTAGTGCTATTGAGCCATTTCAAGGAGCAGCAACAGGAGTGGGTGGTATTAATCGCGATATTTTCACCATGGGCGCTCGTCCAATCGCTCAATTAAATTCCCTTCGTTTCGGCTCTATTGAGTCTAAACGTACTAAGTGGATTATGAATGGTGTGGTGAAAGGTATTAGTAGCTATGGTAACGCATTCGGTATCCCTACCGTTGCCGGTGAAGTTTTCTTCGACGAAGCTTTCGAACAAAACCCACTTGTAAATGCAATGAGTGTTGGTATAGTTCGCGAAGGTGAAACTATTTCAGCTACTAGCTACGGCGAAGGTAACCCAGTTTATATCGTTGGTTCTGCAACGGGTAAAGACGGTGTGGGTGGTGCCGCTTTTGCTTCTGGCGACTTAACCGAAGATTCGGCTAAAGACCTTCCTGCAGTTCAGGTTGGTGACCCATTCCAAGAAAAATTATTACTTGAAGCTACTCTCGAAGTTATCGCTTCTGGTGCAGTAGTGGGTATGCAAGATATGGGTGCCGCTGGTATTATATGTTCTACCGCTGAAATGAGCGCTAAAGGTGAACATGGTATGGAAATTTATTTAGATAAAGTTCCTACTCGCCAAGCTGGTATGCAACCTTATGAACTCCTTCTCTCTGAATCTCAAGAGCGTATGCTCGTAGTCGTGAAAAAAGGTCAAGAAGAAATTATTGAAAAAATATTCGAAAAATGGGATCTCCCATGTGCTGATATAGGACGCGTAACTACTGATGGACGCTTGAAATTCTATTTTCATGGTGAATTAGTTGCCGACTTAATCGCTGATCACCTAGTTTTAGGTGGTGGGGCTCCTCAATATGATCGCGAATATAAAGAACCTGCTTATTACGCTGAAGCTAAGAAGTTTAATCCTGATGCCGTTGCGCAACCTGCCGATTATAAAGCCGTTGCTCATTTCTTGATTTCTCATCCGAATATTGCTAGCAAACGTTGGGTTTCTCAACAATACGATAGCATGGTGGGTACCGTTAATATGAGTACCAATAAACCTTCTGATGCTGCAGTGGTTAACTTAAAAGATACTAATAAGGCATTAGTAGTAACTGTCGACTGTAACAGCCGTTATGTTCAAGCTGATCCAGAAATTGGTACTATGATTGCTGTAAGCGAAGCCGCTCGTAATATTACTTGTACTGGTGGCGAACCTAGTGCCATTACTAATTGTTTGAACTTTGGTAACCCTTATAACCCTGAAGCTTACTGGCAATTTGTTGGTGCTATAAAAGGTATGGGTGCCGCATGTATTAAATTCCAAACTCCAGTTACAGGTGGTAATGTAAGTTTCTATAACCAAAGTAAAATTGGAGATAAAGTAGTTCCTGTATTCCCAACTCCAACTATTGGTATGTTAGGAATTATGGAAGATAAAAAATATCAAACTACTCTTTCTTTCGAAAAAGAAGGAGATAGTATTTATGTAGTGGGTGAATTAACTAATGATATCAATTCTAGTGAATATTTATATTCATTCGTTGGTGAGAAAAACACCCCAGCTCCATATTTCGATTTGGAAAAAGAATATGCAATGCACCAAGCTATTAAAGCTATTATTAAAGGTGGATTGGCAACCGCAATTCACGACGTTGCAGATGGTGGTATTATTTGTGCTCTTTTAGAGAGTTCTTTCCAATTCGGTTTAGGTTTCGATATTCAATCTCCTACCAACTTACGTAAAGATGCATTCTTATTTGGTGAAGGACAAGGTCGTGCCATTGTAGCTGTATCACCAGATAAAAAAGCAGCTTTCGAAGCATCTGTTGAGGCAAGTAATGTTCCATTCTTAGAAATTGGTAAAGTTGCAAAAGGTGTTAAGGTAGATGGAGAAGTTTGGGCAAATGAAGTGTCTGAATTTGAACAAAAATATCTTACATCAATCGAAAATTTATTAGCAAAATAAGCATAATGAGTAATTTAGAATTAACGCCCCAATCCTTTGAAGATGTCTTAAGAAAAGTAATTGACCCTATTGCTAAGGAAGATATTATTAGTACCGGAAAGGTTCGTTATTTCGAAATTCTAGGACGTAAAATTGTAATGGACTTAGAAGTTTTAAGTCCAGCTCTACATATTAAACGTAAAGCAGAAAATAATGTTCGCGAAGCTTTACATGCAGCATTTGGCGAAGATCTTGAAATTGAAATACGTTTAGTGGTGAATGTGCCAGATAAACGTAAAGAAAATGCTCAATTATTGCCAGGTGTAAAAAATATAATTGCTATCTCATCAGGAAAAGGTGGGGTGGGTAAAAGTACAGTTTCTGCCAATTTGGCTGTTACATTGGCTAAACAAGGTTTTAAAGTTGGATTGATAGATGCTGATATCTACGGACCTAGTGTTCCGATGATGTTCGATGTTGAAAATCGTAGACCTAATATAGTAACTGTAAATGGAGTTAAATTAATAGAACCTGTTGAGAGTTACGGGGTTAAGTTGTTGAGTATAGGTTTCTTTGCCGATGTGTCGCAAGCGGTAGTTTGGCGTGGACCTATGGCTTCAAAAGCTTTGCGTCAAATGTTTGTTGATGCACATTGGGGCGAATTAGACTTTTTATTAATCGACCTACCTCCAGGTACTGGAGATGTGCATTTGACTTTGGTGCAAACAGTTCCGGTTACTGGTGCAGTGGTGGTTTCTACTCCTCAAAAAGTTGCTTTAGCGGATGCTGAGAAAGGAGCTAGTATGTTTAGATTGCCTGCAATTAATGTTCCGGTTTTAGGTATGATTGAAAATATGGCATATTTTACTCCAGAAGAATTGCCCAATAATAAATATTATATCTTCGGGCAAGATGGAGTGAAGAAATTGTGCAAAAAAATGGATGCACCTTTCTTGGGTGAGATTCCTTTAGTACAAGGTTTACGTGAAGGAGGAGATACCGGTAAACCTATGGCATTAGAAGCTGGAAGTATAATAGCAGAAGCGTTTACAAAGGTGACAGATGGCTTAATTGAGCAGCTTGCTAAAAGAAATGACAATTTACCACCTTCACAAATAAGCGAAGTTAAGGTACATTAATATAGAATTTATACATTTGTATAACATGATAACCACAGAGATTCGTCAGTCAGTTGAATCAGCCTTAAATGAAATTAGGCCATTCCTTCAAAATGATGGAGGTGATATTACATTGGTAGAAATTACTGAAGATCATGTGGTTAAAGTAAAATTACATGGTACATGTAATACCTGCAGTATGAAACCTATGACCATGCGCGCAGGGGTGCTTGAAACAATCCGTAAAGCATTGCCAGAAATCAAGGAAGTTATTGAAGTAGAAAATACAGAAGAGTTAATTTAAGGAAATCCGATAAGGTTAATTTTTTGTTTTTTTTACTGTCTGCCAAATAATCGAAATTTGATGGCATAGTTATTGAAATTAGTATTAATAAAAGGAGGATGTTATGGAGTTTAGTTTCACACCTAGGAAGTTCGAAATCGTTGTCCGTATTTCAGGAAAGATTTTGTCTATGGCAGATTCTAAAGACCTTTTAGAGGAGTTTACTTCTTATTTGGAAAAAGGTAAATTACACTTTATTGTCGACCTAAAAGATACAGAATACGTAAATTCAGAAGGTTTAAATGTATTGATAAAAATGCTTACTCAGAGCAGAAATGCAGGAGGTGAGACTATTATTTGCCATGTCAATAAACATTTAAAAGAGTTATTTATAATAACCAAGTTGAGTAGTATCTTTACAATAACTGATACTATAAAAGAAGCAGAAGATATCCTCATTCAAAATATGGAAGCAGCTATATAAGCTGCTTTTTTATATTGCTAAAATTGTAGCACTTAAATTAAGTTCTCAAAATTGTTTAAAAGGTTAATAAAAAGTGTATAACCCATGCTTTTTATTATGGTGGTTTGAAAAGCATACATTAACTTTGCGCTTTGTGAAATTTAGCATAACAATACATGAGTAAAGTTGATGTTTTATTAGGCCTACAATGGGGCGATGAAGGAAAAGGTAAAATCGTGGACGTTTTAGCTCCACACTACCAAATTATTGCACGCTTTCAAGGTGGTCCTAATGCTGGGCACTCGCTTGAGTTTAACGGTAAAAAGTTTGTATTACATACGATCCCTTCAGGTATTTTCCGCGAAGGAACTGTAAATATTATTGGTAATGGAGTAGTAATCGATCCAGTTACCTTTAAAAAAGAAATTGAAGGTCTTGAAAAAGAAGGCGTAGATGTAGCTTCTCGTTTGCTTATTTCACGTAAAGCTCATTTAATTTTACCAACTCATAAGGTCCTTGATGCCGCTTCTGAAGCGTCAAAAGGTAGTTCTAAGATTGGTAGTACCCTAAAAGGTATAGGCCCAACTTATATGGATAAAACAGGTCGTAATGGTCTTCGCGTTGGTGATGTGGAGCTAGATAGCTTTATGGAACGTTACGAACAATTAAAGCATAAACACGAACAATTAATCGGTTTATATAACTATGAATACGATTTAACTGAAGCTGAAAAGCTTTGGTTCGAAGGTGTGGAAGCTATGAAGAAAATTCCTTTCATCGATAGCGAAGATTATCTTCATAAAGCTTTAGACCAAGGTAAACGTGTCCTTGCCGAAGGAGCTCAAGGTACTATGTTAGATATCGATTTCGGTTCTTATCCATTCGTAACCTCTTCTAATACTATTACCGCCGGTGCTTGTACTGGATTGGGTATAGCTCCTAATAAAATTGGTGAGGTATTTGGTATCTTTAAAGCATATTGTACTCGTGTGGGAAGCGGCCCTTTCCCTACTGAATTAGATAATGAAATAGGTCAAAAATTACGTGATATAGGTCGCGAATATGGTGCAACTACCGGTCGCCCTCGTCGTACTGGTTGGTTAGATATCCCTGCGCTTAACTACGCTTGTAGAGTAAATGGTGTAACTAAACTTCTTATGATGAAAGCCGATGTATTGTCTGGTTTCGAAACACTTGAAGTCGCTACCGAATACTTATATAATGATAAACCTGTTGACCATTTACCTTATGATGTTTTGTCAGGTAAATTATCTGCAGTTTATTCTTCGTTAAAAGGTTGGAATTCTGATCTAACTGGTATGAAAGATATTTCTGAACTACCAGAAGAATTAGAAAACTATACTAAATTTATTGAAGAGCAAACTAAAACTCCAGTAGTGGTTATTTCGGTTGGTCCAGATAGAGAACAAACCCTTATCCGTAAAAATATTTTCGGATAATCTTCGTTCTCCATTGCATACATTATGAAATACCCTAAAAACATAGCAAGATTTATTTTCTTTTTCTTGTTTGTGCTTTTATGGAATTCAACTCTGTTTGCTCAAAATCCTAAGTTTGAAGGTAAGAAGATTGAATTCCTTAACGCTGATATTATGCAGTACGATAATACTGTAGGTAATATGATGCGTTTGAAAGGTCGTGTAATGATGCGTCATGGCGATGCTATTATGTACGCCGATTCCGCCTATCGTTACATGGATAAGGACTATTTTGAAGCATTCGGACAAATTCATATCGAAAAAGGTGATAGTGTAGATTTATATGGAGACTCATTAGTGTATGATGGTACTACCGGTATAGCTTCCTTGAAAGGTAGAGTGCGTATGATCGATAATCAAGTGAATATGGAAAGTAATTCGCTTGAATATGACGTGAAAAATAATAAAGGTTTCTACAGAGATAGTGCTGTTACCCGTTCCTCTCAAGGCAATATCCTTAAAAGTAAAAATGGTACCTATTATGCCGACTCAAAAGAGTTCGTTTTTACTAAAAATGTAACTATTGAATCTAAAGATTATACCGTTTTTTCGGATACTCTTCACTTTAATACTGATACCGAAATAGCTTATTTTTATGGTCCTACTAAAATCGTTTCAGATTCTAATATCATTACTTGCGATTTAGGTTGGTACGATACCAAAAATGATATCAGTTCTTTTTCTAAAGGAGCTACTATTACTACTCCCAAACAACAAATTAAAGCAGATAGTCTTTATTACGAACGCCAAACTGGGTATGGACTAGGCTTTAATAATGTGAGTTTAAAAGATTCTACTCAGAATATGGAAGTACGCGGAAATTATTCCGTAATGCAACAAAATATAAATAAATACATGGTTACCGATAGTGTCACTTTAATTATGGGCTTATCTAATGATAGTCTGTATTTAAGTGCTGATAGTCTATTTTCTGAATCGGATAGTTTATGTGGAAGAATTATGCGTGCCTACCATAGAGTTAGGATCTATAAGCATGATTTTCAGGGTAAATGTGATAGTTTAGTTTATTATGAATCAGACAGTTTACTTCAATTATATACTGCACCAGTTTTGTGGACCGACGAGAATCAGCTTACATCTGTCTTTATGCAAATTACTATGAAGGATAAAAAGATTGATGTATTGGATATGATTGAAGATGCATTTATAATAAGTGAAGAGGATACTATAAAATATAATCAGATTTCCGGTGTAAATATGAAGGCTTATTTTGGAGGCTCAAGTCTGCGGAAGGTGGATGTCTTTAAAAATGGAGAAACTATTTACTATCCTAGAAACGAAAAAGAAAGTAGTTCTCCTACGCCTGCACCCGAACCTATTACAAATGATAGTCTTGACACTGGAAATATAGCTATAAGTGCAGATGAAAATATTGAAGTAGATACTGTTTCAGTTGAAAATGCAACTGAAACTAAGATTACTGGCCGACACGGAAATGATGCTAAATCAATATTTAATTTAACCAATGTAGAAAAGGATACAGCATCAGTGCTAAGTGATTCAACAAAAATTACGCAGAAAGTTATTGAAAATGAGGTGCCTAAAATAATTCCAGGTAAGGAATTTATAGGGGTTAACAGAGTTAAATGTGATGATATAGTAATTCACCTTGACAGTGGAAAGGTAGATAGAATTGTATTTAAAGGGAAGCCAATAGGGAATTTATCTCCATTCGAAAGTGTGAATTTAGCAGAGTATAAATTAGCTGGATTTAAATGGATGCCAGAATTAAGGCCCATGTCTATTTTGGATATATATTCACCTCGCATAGTTCCTAAATATGCGTATATGCCTCAGCGAAAAACAAAGCCAAGTGCGAAAAAGCCTGTGAAAAAGAAATAATTATTTCTTTAAAAGAGGATCTAAGGTTTTCTTTTTGATTTGAACGGCGGCAGTGGTAAGGCGACTTACGCAAGTTAATTTACCTTGTTCATTTTTAATTTCGATATTCCAAACTTGGGTAGTACTTCCACGGTGGACTGGAGTTGCGGTTGCATATACAAATCCATCTTTTACAGCACGAAGGTGGTTAGCGTTAATTTCGAGTCCAACGCAAATAACTTCGTCCATATTTACACAAAGGTTTGCAGCCACAGAGCCTATGGTTTCAGCAAGTACTACCGACGCGCCTCCGTGTAAAAGTCCAGCTGGTTGTTTTACTTTAGAAGTTACAGGCATTTTAGCAACAATATGAGAGTCTCCAATTTCAATGAATTCAATTTCAAGGAACTCTCCCATATTACCTTTATTCATGCTATTAATTTCTTCTAAAGTATATTTTCTAGACCAGATCATTTTCTTTCTTTTTTTGAGATAAAATAAAGGCAAAGATAGCTAATAAAAAAGGTAAGTAGGGCATTCTATATCGAACTAAAGAACCAGAATTATCTACGGTTAGGCCAATCATAAGTGCTAAAAGTAAAACAAAGCATACTGAAAACCAGAAAATAGAGTTCGAAAATATCATTTTCCAATTTGCCTTTATTATTGCATAAATTCCAAGTATCCATATTAGAACATTTTCTAAAAAGGATAAAAAGTAAAGTGGCGATTTAAGTTCAGATGGAAAAGGTCTGAAAAGTGTATTAATTATGGCTTGTGGACTGTTTTTTAGTATAGAGATAAGCTTAGGTTCAAGTGGTGTTACGGTAAATTGACTTTTCGCATTATTTAAGGTTGAAACATTAATAAATGCAGCTTGTTTTTTCTGAATGATATTCCAAAAATTAAATGAGGTAAATTCGGATATAAGTATGCAGAATATGAAAAAGAAGAGTAAAGATGATGTGTAGCAAATCCAGGGTTTACCATGCATTATATTTGAGATTATTGCAGCTAAAGTAATGGGAAGTACTGCAATGAAAATATACTCTTTAGTGCTAAGGATTAATAAAAGTGCTGGTATGATATAAAGTTTTTTATGAGGGAAAAATAATGCATATACTAAGAGCCCTAGACCCAGAATAACAAAAGGTTCTTTGAGTACACCAGCATTCCAAAATAGAATAGAAGGTAGGAGAAATGTTGATAGAATCCATATTTTTTCGAATTTATGGATGTATGCAATCCAAGTTTTAGTGAAGAGTAGTATTCCGAGGTAACTCATAAAAGTAGTGACTGCGGTATGAGCTATATAAGAGCCTCCAGATAAAAGGGAGAAAAGGGCATGAAAACGGATGATGCTTCTATTTTCATTTATACCAAATTCTTCGAAAGATTTATACCAGTGGAAGGTATTTTGTTTGAGGTAAAAGATATCTGTAGGCGTTTCGAGTCCGAAAAGTATACGTAGATAACCGTAAAAGTCGGAGTTTTTATATTGGTAGATTGCTATACCATCATTGTAATATTTGAAAATATCTACTTCATTGGGGTTTTGGTAGAAGTACGTGTAGATATAAAGGTAAGCAAGAACAACAATGCTTTTAAAAATATAGATGTAGACGGAAGTGAATTTAGAAAACAAAGGAATTTGTAGCGACCTATATTTAAATATAAGTGCTATAAATAATAAGTGAAAGAGGACAGCAGTAAGTAGGTAGTTAAAATCAAACATTTGGTTGGCAAACTTAAGCAATGTAAAATAAAATGTAGGTAAAAGGTAATAAATAGGGAAGAAAATTTGGAATAATTAAGGAGTTGAATGGGTATGGTGAAATTTTTTTAGTTGATTTTATGGGATGTAGGAGAAAATAGAATAAATAATAGGAGAAAATATTTGGTACTAAATAAAAATCATCTACATTTGCACTCCCAATCGGGGAAAAGGGAGCATAGCTCAGCTGGTTCAGAGCACCTGCCTTACAAGCAGGGGGTCACAGGTTCGAATCCTGTTGCTCCCACAGGGAATAAAAAAAGCGCCACTAACGTGGCGCTTTTTTTTATGCGCAACAACGCCACAAGAAGGTGCGAATCGCAATTCGCCATGCAAGAAGGGGTGAATCGCAATTCACCATTCAAGAAGGGGTGAAACGCAATTCGCCATGCAAGAAGGTGAGAATCGTGATTCACCATGCAAGAAGGTGCGAATCGCAATTCGTCCGTGCGATATCCCATTAAAAAATTTTTATGTTTTTTTGGATAATTAAAATTTTGTCTATATTTGCACTCCCAATCGGGAAAAGGGAGCATAGCTCAGCTGGTTCAGAGC
>DATCKI010000074.1:0-1736 GCA_036562365.1 Bacteroidia bacterium
AATATAAATTTAGATTTAGTACCTGGTAAATTTACGGCTATAATTGGCCCAAATGGAGCAGGGAAGTCGAGCTTATTGAAAACTTTAAGTGGAGAATATAAAGACTATAGTGGTGATATAATTTGGGGTGATAAGAGTATAAAAACGCGTTGTGATAAAGAATTATCGACGCAAAGAGCTACGTTAAGACAGAATTTTCAAATGACATTTTCATTTGAAGTTAGTGAGATTTTGGAGATGGGAAGATATCCTCATCATAAAAAGAGTTCGGAGAATAAAGCCATTATAGCAGAGGTTATTTCTTATTTAAATTTAGAAAAATTATTAAAAAAGAGATATCATACCTTATCTGGTGGAGAACAGCAAAGAGTGCAATTAGCGCGCGTTTTATCTCAAATTTGGGATGCACCTCAGGAGGCAATATTATTATTAGATGAGCCTGTAAGTGCATTGGATATTAGATATCAACATCAATTGTTACATTTGCTTCAAAATCTAGCTAAAGAGAAAAATTGGATCATTTTAGCAGTATTACATGACTTAAATCAGGTAATGCAATATGCAGATCAAGTACTTTTGTTGAAGAAAGGAGAAGTACTAGCTTTTGGGGATCCGATAGAAGTAATGACTCCAGAAAATTTAATGGATAGTTACCATATAAACGCTTCGTGGATTAAACATGAAGAGTTTGAATTACCGACAATAAAAATTCAATATTAATAAAAACATAAAATCGAATAATATGAACAGTGAAGTTGTAAGTTTGGAAAAACAATACGAGGCATTAAAAGCTGAGAATCCTAAGTTACGTATACGCGATGCAGCAAAGCAATTGGGTGTATCAGAAGCGCATTTAGTATCTGTTAATCCAGACAATATTGCTCTTAAACCAGATTTCTTTAATTTTTTAAAAGAGTTAGCACCATTAGGTAAAATAATGGCACTAACGAGAAATGATGATGTGGTTCATGAGCGTAAAGGTGTTTACGACAATGTAACGTTCGAAGGTCCAGTAGGTACTGCTGTTAATCCAGATATAGATATCCGTTTATTTATGATGGCTTGGAAATTTGGTTTTGCGGTAAATGAAAATGGTCGTAGAAGTTTCCAATTCTTCGATAAAGCAGGAGATGCAACCCATAAAATCTATGCAACAGAAGAAACCAATATGGAAGTTTTTGATGCATTAGTTGCTAAATATAAATCAGACGAACCTATTGCTATTGAAGTTGAAGCTTGGCCAGCTGCACCAGCTGAAATGCCTGATTCAGCTATCGACAAAGCTGCTTTCCAAGAAGAATGGTTAAACATGAAAGATACACATGATTTTTACGGTATGTTACGTAAATATCGTGTTAGTCGTGAACAAGGTTTACGTTTAGCTCCAGAAGGATGGGTTAAAAAAGTAGATAATTCAACATTCCGTAAGGTTATGGAAACAGCTGCAGAGCGTCAAGTTCCAATTATGGTATTCGTTGGTAACCGTGGTACTATTCAAATTCATACAGGCGAAGTAACTAAATTAGTAGATGCTGGTCCATGGTTTAATGTATTAGATCCTGACTTTAATTTACATTTACGTGAAGAGGCTATCAATAGTGTATATGTAGTTAAGAAAAACTCTGTAGATGGTACTATTACTTCTTTAGAGGTATTTGATAAGAATGGTGAAATGTTAGTTCAGTTGTTTGGTAAGCGTAAGCCAGGAATTCCAGAATTGGAGACTTGGAGAGAGC
>DATCKI010000081.1:0-9514 GCA_036562365.1 Bacteroidia bacterium
AACTTTCATATAAATTAATCTCTTCAAACGCTTGACTAGTCACGACTTACTAATTGTACAATTTCTCCCCAAATGCAATATTTTGTTAAATAGTTAAATAACAGTGCATTTAGATATAAAACAGATTTAAATATTAATTAAATTTGAAAAAAATGAACTTTTATGATAACAGGAAAAGATTTACATGAATTAGTCAAAAAATCTGGCTTTACAATAGGTCGGATTAGTGAGGCTGCAAAGAGAAGTCCTGCAGCCTTGCACAAAGACTTTAAAGAGGCAACTATTAAGAAAGAGTTGTATGATAAAATTAAAAAAGCTATCGACTCTATGCCAGAAAGTTTAAAAGGTAGAAAGAGAAAATCTACTAAGAAGAAAACTGTAAAAACTGCTACCTCTAAATCACCAAAAACTGCAGCAAAAGCAAAGACCACTAAGGCTGCTAAAACTGCAGAAGTCTCTTCTGAACCTAAGAAAAGAGGCCGTAAACCAGGAAGCAAGAACAAACCTAAAGTTGATGCATTTATAGCTCCAGATGGTAAAAACTATCGTGAGTTATACTTTGAGCAACTTGAAATCAATAATAAATTAATCAGAAGATTAATGAATCTTTAAGTCTGAATAATAACCAAAAAAAAGGCATCCAATTGGATGCCTTTTTTTGTATAGTGTTGTAAATTATAATTTACGTTTTACTTCAACTTCTTCGAAAGTCTCTAATATATCGAGCTCTTGAATATCATTAAAGTTTTTAAGGCTAAGACCACATTCGTATCCAGCATTCACTTCTTTAACGTCGTCTTTAAAGCGTTTTAAGCTGTCTAATTCGCCAGTATGGATTACGATGCCATCGCGGATAACACGCACTTTATTTTTACGTTCCACTTTACCATCCAACACATAACAACCAGCAATTGTTCCAACTTTGGTAATCTTGAATACGGCGCGTACCTCAATATTCGCAGTTACTTTCTCCACTAAAGTAGGCGCTAATAAACCTTCCATAGCGTCTTTAATCTCTTCAATTGCTTTATAGATTACTGAGTAGCTGCGTATATCGATTTCTTCTTTCTCAGCTAATTTCTTAGCATTAGAAACTGGTCTAACGTTAAATCCTAAGATAATTGCATCTGATGCTGAAGCTAACATTACATCGCTCTCTGAAATTGCACCTACTGCTTGGTGAATTACATTCACCATAATTTGTTCGGTACTTAATTTCAACAAGCTATCTGTAAGTGCTTGTACAGATCCATCCGTATCCCCTTTAATGATAATATTAAGCTGTTTGAAGTCTCCAATCGCAATACGGCGTCCAATCTCGTCCAAAGTAATATGTTTACGAGTACGCATACCTTGTTCACGAAGCAATTGTTGGCGTTTATTTGCAATATCACGTGCTTCTCTCTCATCTTCTAAGATTGTGAACAAGTCGCCCGCTTGAGGAGCACCTGAAAGTCCTAATATACGTACTGGAGTAGATGGACCCGCTTTATCAATTTTGGATCCACGTTCGTTAAACATAGCTTTAATACGTCCGCTATATGGACCTGCTAGAATAACATCACCTACTTCAATACTACCATTTTGAACTAGAATAGTACATACAAATCCACGTCCTTTATCTAACGACGCTTCAATTACTGTACCACTACCTCTTTTATTTGGATTAGCTTTTAAATCTAATAATTCAGCCTCTAAAAGAACTTTATCTAATAATTCTTTGATACCAATATTTTGTTTAGCTGAAATTTCTTGAGTTTGGTATTTACCACCCCATTCTTCAACTAAAAGGTTCATATTGGCAAGAGCTTCACGGATTTTATCTGGGTTAGCTCCTGGCTTATCTATTTTATTGAATGCAAATACCATTGGTACACCCGCTGCTTGGGCGTGGTTAATAGCCTCGATGGTTTGTGGCATCACTGAGTCGTCAGCCGCAATTACGATAATCGCAACGTCAGTAACTTTAGCACCACGTGCACGCATCGCTGTAAAGGCCTCGTGCCCTGGTGTATCGATGAAGGTAATTACCTTACCATCCTCTTGTTTCACACTATAGGCACCAATATGCTGTGTAATACCTCCTGCCTCACCGGCGATAACATTGGCATTACGAATTTTATCAAGTAACGACGTTTTACCGTGGTCAACGTGACCCATTACCGTTACCACAGGTGGTCTTGGTACTAGATCTTTTGGATCGTCAACCTCCTCTTCTAAATCGTCGTGTGCATCAGCAGAAACAAATTCTACTTTGAAACCAAATTCTTCAGCAATAATGGTAATAGCTTCCGCATCTAAACGTTGGTTGATTGATACGAACATACCCAAACTCATACATGCAGAGATAATAGATGTAACAGGAACATCCATTAAGTTTGCTAAGTCGTTTGCTGATACGAATTCAGTTACCTTAAGTACTTTACTTTGTTTTTCTTTTTCTAGTTCTTCTTCTTCACGACGAAGTGAACGCTCTAAACGTTTATCCTTACGTAATTTAGTTCCTAAGTTTTTCTTACGATCTCCTAAACGTTGTAAGGTCTCTTTAATTTGTTTTTGGATTTCCTCTTCAGATAATTCAACTTTCTCGTTTTTAACTGAACGTTTCTTATTTCGATTATTGTTGTTATTACCTGAATTAGGTTTATTATTGTCGAATACCTTTTCTTTATTTATATCGACTTTATTATCTGTTTGGATACGCTGACGCTTTTTCTTTTGAGCGTTAGAATCAGAGGTTCCAGCAGTTTTATTTTTCTTTTTGAATTCGCTATAATCTGCTTTTTTCTCTAGACTTGGATTAAGAACGATTTTACCCAAGATTTTAGGGCCAGAAAGAGTTTCAACCTTACCACGAATCATTTCTGGTTCTTTCGGAGCTTCTTCTGTTGGAGCTTTTTGCTCAACTACTGGTTCAGATTTAGGCTCTTCTTTCTCTGGTTTTGGCTCTTCTTTAGCTTCAACTTTAGGTTCTTCTTTAGCTTTTTCTGGAGCTCTCTCTACTTTAGGAGTTTCTTTTTTCTCAGAAGCTTTTTCTGCTTTTTCAGCAGGCTTTTCAGCTTTTTTCTCAGGTTTAGCTTCTGATTTTTTAGACTTTTTAGTTGTTTCTCCTAAATCTATCTTACCAAGAACTTTTGGTCCAACGATAGTAGTTTCCGATTTAGCAGTAATTTCTTCAGTTTTTTCAACTTTAGTTTCTGCTTTTTCAGCTACTTTCTCTGCAGCAGGAGCCTTTTCCTCAACTGCTTCAACCTTTTTAGGTTCTGGTTTTTCTTCTTTTTTCGCATCTACCTTTTTAGGTTCTGCGCTCGGTTTCTCAACCTCAATAGTTTTCTCAGCCACAACTTTCTCAGCTTGGGCCTTTTCTTCAGCTTGTGCTTTCTCAGCAGCAGTGGTCTCTTTAGAAACAGCACGAACAATATTCAACTGTTCTGCTTTTTCCTTTGCATTTTTGTCTGTAGCGTACTCTTTCGACAGAAGATCGTACGCCGCAGGGTCTAATGCAGCATTCGGATTTGACTCAACAGCTACTCCTTTAGCGCTCAGAAAGTCAACTATAGTTGCCATCGAAACGTTAAACTCTTTTGCTGCTTTACTGAGCCTTACCTTTTTTACTTCACTCATATATTTTGGTTCCTGTTACTCTTTATTAAAAATAAGAAAGGGGTTTCCACACAGTAATCCTGCATAAAAACCCCTTCTTGGAACTACCAGAGTTCCAACAAATTCACCAATATGATATGTGAGACCAGCTTACATATGCATCAGGCAAGTTTTCTGCAAGATATGTTTGTGCTTACGCGCATAACTCGAATTATTCTTCAAACTCTGCACGTAGAACAGACAACACCTCTTCAATTGTCTCTTCTTCTAAATCGGTACGTTTTACTAAATCGTCTTTACCTAATTCTAGTACAGACTTAGCAGTATCACAACCAATTTGTTTTAATACATCAATTACCCAATCTTCAATCTCATCGCGGAATTCATCTAATGCCACATCTTCTCCATCCATGCCGCCTTCTGTTTCACGGAATACATCAATCTCATAACCAGTAAGCTTAGATGCCAATTTAATGTTTTGACCTCCTTTACCTATCGCTAATGAAACTTGATCCGCTTTTAAATATACATCCGCTTTCTTATTCTCTTCATCTACTCTAATGCTAGAAATCTTTGCAGGACTTAAAGCACGAGTTACAAATAATGAAGTATTGGATGTATAGTTAATTACATCTATATTCTCATTTCTCAACTCACGCACTATTCCGTGAATACGAGAACCTTTCATACCTACACATGCTCCTACAGGATCTATACGATCATCGTAGCTTTCTACAGCCACTTTAGCACGCTCTCCTGGGATACGAGCTATACGCTTGATTACTATTACACCATCGAAAATCTCTGGCACCTCTTGCTCAAATAATTTCTCTAAGAATATTTCAGCAGTACGAGATAATACTATAGTAGGTGCGTTGTTTTTCATCTCAACACCTTTAACTACCGCACGTATTGTATCCCCTTTTTTATAGAAATCGTTAGGTATCATCTCCGATTTTGGCAATAATAACTCATTACCCTCATCATCAACTACTAACAATTCCTTTTTCCAAATTTGGTAAACCTCACCTGAAATGATTTCTCCAATACGCTCTTTATATTTTTTGTATATACCATCTTTCTCTAAGTCGCTTACACGCATGCGTAAATATTGCCCTAAAGCTAAAACAGCACGACGACCAAACGACTCTAACGAAACTGGCTCCGAAAAATCATCCCCAATCTCAAAATCAGGGTCTATCTTACGAGCTTCGCTTAAAGCTATATGGAAGTTTTCATCATAATCAAAACTATCTTCCGCCCACTCATCATCAACGATTTCACGGTTGCGGAACAATTCTAAGTGACCTTTGTCTACGTTTATAATCACGTCGTAATTATCGGCACGACCATAACGCTTAGTAATCATGTTGCGAATTACATCCTCTAGGATGCTCATCATCGTTACACGGTCAATGTTTTTCAAGTCCTTAAACTCTGCAAACGACTCTATCAGGTTTACTTGCTCCATTGTATGGAAATATTAAAAATTGATAATACGTTTCGTTTCTTTTATTTGTTCATACGGCAATTCATGCATTTTTGATACCGCCGTCTTCGAAATTTTCATTCCTTTCTTAGCAGGTTTTGGCAACTCCTCTACAAAAATAGCATTTTCTTGCACCTGATTCAAAATCCCACTCACACTTTTTCCATCTAACATTACCACTTTCACATCTTTACCAATATTCTTATGATATTGCTTCATCGTCTTAAATGGCCTGTCTATTCCCGCTGAGGATACCATTATGTCGTAATCGTCTAACTCTTCTCCAAATTTCTTTTTTAAAGATCTCGACAATTCCATACAATCATCAATCGTGAAAGATTCAAAACTGTCCGCGTATATACTAATCTTACTACCCGGTACAAATTCTATTTCCACTAAAAAATGTTCTGTGCCCTCTAATTCCGACACTACAAACGTTTCTATTTCTTGCTGATTTACCATGATTTATATCCAAAGAAAAAGGGGACTCATTCGCCCCCTTTTCGAAAAAGTGATGCAAATATAGATACAATTTCTGAATTACACAAAATTTATATCGCCTATTTACAAGTATATCAATTCTTAATCTGCTTTATTATTTGCTACCAATACTAAAAACCTTTACTAACTCTGGTAATGGTTTAGCTATTAGCTTCTCTATTTCTATACCCTTTTCTCCACAAATTTCTCTTAATAGATCCTCGAAATAATATGCCACTGATCCCGAAAATGAAGCTTTACAACCCCTCTCTCTGCAAAATGGTGCAACCTGCCATTCTATGAATTTTTCTATTTCTCCCATCACCTCTTTTTTTACAACTTCATTCCCCAAATGCTTCTTCGCAAATTTCGCAAAACTCGCTATAAACTTATTCGGAGTTAACGACGACCTAACCTCTTTTAAATAGGACTCTACATTTATCCCCGGATATTCTAACTTGAAATCAGCCACTATTTCTTTATCCCATAATTCATAAAAAACATTTCTTAATACCAGCTTGCCTATTGCCCCTCCGCTACCTTCATCGCCAATAGTCCAACCTAAACTCTCACGTAAATTATGCACTTCTTTTCCATCAAAATATACTGATGCTGAACCCGTTCCCATTATACACGCCACTATTGGATCTTGAGTATATAATGCTAACGCTGTCCCCTTTATATCGTTCGAAACTTCTATTTTGGAACCCGCACTACAAACCGATAAAGATTTATATACTAAATCATGCCCGTACTGTGTACCACATCCTGCACCAAAAAAGTAAATAGCATCTATTGGGCTTGCGTTAAAACCAAGGTCTATCCAAGTTTTTCGTAGTTTTTCTATTAAATCTTCTTCTTTATACACATTCGGATTAAATCCATCCGACTCCACATACTTAACTTCACCATGCTCCACTATTGCCCATTCGCACTTAGTTGCACCACAGTCTGTTATTAATACTTTACCCATAATTCTATTTTTGATTCTGCAAGTTCTTCTTTTTTAAATTATCTATCTCTTCTCGAAGCAATTTATTTTCTAAACTCAATATACTTATGAGATTTTCATTCTGAATTATTTTATCTAAGGATATTTCTCCTACACACATTAACCACTCTAATTCTATTCCCAATAAGCGTACTATTCTCTCTAATTTCATTGTATCTAATCGCACACTCCCTCTTTCTATTCTCGAATAACTACTCTTATCTATGCCTAATTCTATAGCCATATATTCTACCGAATAGCCTTTTAAAACCCTACATATCCGTATTTTATCTTGAATAGTCATCTCTCACGAAATTTCTATTCAATTTAACTCACATTTTCAATGATTTAAAGGCAATTCTTCGCCAACCTTAAAAAACACGTTACAGATCGCTGTTAATCAGCCAATTCCGTTTGATAAAAAGATTTACACTTTTTTCTTAAATCTCCATTTTTCGAATAAAAAGAAGCACAAACCACCTGCTACATAAGCCAATACATCAATCCAATCTCCTATATAAACTGTATTTTGTTTTGGCAAATACCATTCGAACCAAACCGAATAAACCACTACAGCTGTTGCAATAAAATAAATAGGCAAAGCTTTGTTTCTATAATCGTTTTCGAAAAGACCTAAAACAATTCTAAATAATAACATGATAAATGGAATAGCTAAAAAATCGCTAAACCAAGAGGTAATAAACACCGGAACTCTGTAGTTTATGGCCAATAATTTTACTGCCCAATAAGCTAAGCAAACAAATAAAAAGAGTAGGTATTCTGGTTTAGGTTTGAATGAAATCATGCTACTACTGTTGTTATAAACCAAACTATGGCTGCCATTATGCCAACAAAAATTATATAAACGAAGTTTATCGCTTCATAAATCTTCACTAAAATAGGATGTGTACCTTCTTTTATGGTAATAATTCCGGTTGGTTTTTCGTAAAACTTCTCTTTTCGTACTTTTTCTTCTTGAACTTGTTGCGCTAATAAATCGAAGCCACAATGAACACATTTATCACCCGGAGTATTTGTCCATTTGGTCCACTTTTTGCAAGCCGGACATATCTTTTCAGAGGCTGGAACCATAGTAATTTTTCACAAAATTAATATTTCTAAGTACTTCGAGAATTCTATTTTCTATCTTTAACTCATGAAACGGATTCTATTTTTCTTTTTTAGCATTTTGTCTGTAAGCACTTTTGCGCAAAACCCTTTACCTAGAACTAAATTACCCTCTCAATACATCACTTTTGATGTAAGCGGAGAATCGAATATGCCTAGTAATAAATACTTAGGATACTTATTCGCATACGACCCAGGAACGCAAACTTTAATCTGGTACGCAAAAACGAGTCCTGAACTCATTATACTCCAACAAAAATTTAAACCCGCTCTATTTAAATTCGATAATAAACTTTTTAGCCGTTGCGAATATCTCGACGGCAAAATTTATCTATGCTCTTCAGTTCCTAATAAAGGTGAAGAAATATGCGGTGTGTTTTCTTGGGAAAACTTCAAAATTGAATTCGAAAAAGAAACCAGATTCGACCCCAACCCTATCTTACTTAAAAAAGCTGATAGCCTTCTTATTGCTAAGCAATTTGTAGCTTCAGCTCAAACACTAAAGAAAATTACATTCTTCTCGGCATACGCGAACCCAAATCTTAAAGGTGCAGAACTTTTTAAAGCATCTTTCGATTATGCAGTAAACACTTTTATCTCAGTAAATAAATTCAAAAATGCATTGGAATTTATGAAACAAGTAATGCCTACTGTCGATTCTCTATTATTTTCTAACTTAAAAACTGCTGATGACCTTACTAAAACCTTTGGGAAAAAATTAGGAGGTATGACTAAAGATGAATGTGAAAAAGCTTTGCTAAATTATTGTGAGTGGTATATTAAAACCCGCGATTACAATGGTTTTTTGGCTATTCATGAAAAATACATGAAATTAAGTCCTCAAAATCCACAGTGGTACCTTTTACGTGGAGATGCTTATTACGGTAAAGCCGAAAAAGTTAAAGCTAAAGACAACTACATTATTTATAAGGATAAAATGACTGCCATGAAAAAGGATAAAGACATTCCTATTCATGTAATTCAAAGAAGTAAGTAATATGGAAAATAACTTAATTGAATGGGCGGATTTTGCAAAGATCGATATGCGTGTAGGAACTATTTTAGAAGCTGAAATTTTCAAAGAAGCTAAGAAACCAGCTTATAAAGTATTGATCGATTTTGGTGATTTAGGCATTAAAAAATCATCGGCACAAATTACCAAACTATATAAACCAGAAGACCTTATTGGTAAACAGGTAATAGCTGTTGTGAATTTTCCTGAAAAACAAATTGCTAACATTAAAAGTCAATGCTTAATTTTAGGCGTTGTTAACGCTGATGAAGTAACTTTGCTTACGCCATCTTTACCCGTTAAAAATGGACTTAAAATTGCATAATTTTAAACCTTATAACATGGATATTCTGCAGTACTTTCATGAAAGAGCCGACTTAACCGAGGAACAAGTTAGGAAAGTTAGCTCTTTGTTTAAAACCAAAAAGTATGCTAAAAAAGAGCAGATTATTCCCATGTATAGTCATTCTAATAAACTCTATTTCATTGCTGAAGGGATAATTAGAATTTACTATTTAAAAAACGATAAAGACATAACTCATATGTTTTTTACAGAAGGACAAATTACCGTTCCTGTAGAAAATGTATTTTATAATAAACCTTCGCCTTATGCCATGGAGGCCTTAGAAGATTGTGCCATTCAAATTGCAGATTATAGAGAATTGGAAAAGGTATTATTCGAAATACCTGCACTGCAAAAATTAGCACAATCGATTTATATAGATGTAATATCTCGTTTCTCGAATCGCTTATATGCTATGCAATTTCAAACTGCGAAAGAAAGATACGACAGCTTGATGGAATTACATCC
>DATCKI010000082.1:0-3261 GCA_036562365.1 Bacteroidia bacterium
ATATGGTCTTAGTTTCATAGTTTAGGGTATAAAAGTTGGGTAAATATATTAATTTCAGATTAATATAAGTATTCGATTAAATATTTTTTATTCTCCTCGTACCGTCAGTTTAACTTCGTTAATTCTAGAACCGCTAATTGATAGAATTAAGAATTCAAAATTCTCCACTTTAACTACTTCGTCTTTTTCTGGTATAGTTTCGCAGTAATCAATTATTAATCCGGCCAAGGTGCTATAATTATCCGATTCAGGTAACCCAAAATTGTATTTTTTATTAAGGTATTTAAGTTCGTGGCGGGCAGAGAAAATGAATTCATTTTCATCGATTACTTCCTCTCTTAAATCTTCAGAATCATGTTCGTCTTCAATTTCACCAAAAATTTCTTCCATAATATCTTCTGTAGTTAAGATACCTGAAGTTCCCCCGTATTCATCAATAATAATTGCCAAACTTTTACGCTCTTTTACTAAGTCGCGCATTGCACTTTGAGCCGGATAAGACTCTCTTAACTCAAGTGGTTTTATTAATATACTTCGAATATCTTTAGGCTTTTTGAATAGGGAAAAGCCATGTACATAACCTATTATATTGTCTATGCTATTTTCGTAAACCAATATTTTAGATAATCCTGTTTCATTAAATTTTTCTCTTAATTCCTCAAGACTGTCATTTACGTCAACGGCAATAATTTCTTTACGCGGAGTCATACAATCGCGCACTTTAACATCCGAAAACTCCAAAGCATTTTTGAAGATTTTAATTTCGTGGTCAACGTGTTCTTGGCTAGTTGCAGGATTATCTTCAACAGCTTCGTTAACTAAATGTGTTAAATCGACACGCCCAAATTGTAAATCTTGATCTGAATATTTTTGTCCGAATACTTTTAAAATTAGTTCCGAAATATATACCGTTAGTACAACAACAGGATAAAGTATAATGTAAATAGCATAAGCAGGAATTGCGAATATTTGCATAATCCAATTCGGATTAATTCTGAAAATTGCCTTAGGTAGAAACTCGGCAAAAATTAGTATGAATAAGGTAGAAAGTAATATTTGAGCTAATGTGATAAGTGTTGGATTGGGAAAAAGATTAACTAAATATGGATCGAAAACATCTGAGAATTTTATCCCATAAATAACGATAGCAATATTATTTCCAACTAACAGGGCTCCGATGAATTTTGCGGGTTGACGTGCGAAAAAAGCTATGATTCTCCCCGAGATATTTCCAGAACTTTTATCTATTTCAATCTTAAGTTTATTGGCAGAAACAAAGGCTATTTCCATGCCTGAAAAAAAGGCTGAAAATATTACACATAAACCAATTATGATAAGCGAAAATGTATTTTCCATATTTATCGCTAAGGTAGTAATTTTCTATTCTTTTACGTTTTGAATTAAAAGAGCTTTTTTAAAACGTAAACACTATCAATGTTTTCAGCTCTAGTTGACGAATTTAAAAAGCCTAATTTTAATAAACTAACCGAATAATTTGGAAAGCTTTTTTCAACTTCAAATTGCCCTGGTCTATGCACTTGCATATCCAGATAAGTTGCTCTTGTAACAGTGATATATTGTCCATTATCTAATTCATCTAAGGCTTCATAGGCTATATATGGAGTAGCTCTTCGTCCATAAAAATCCATTGAAAAAGAATGTGCATCAACCACAAACAAATCTTGTTTATCAATATTATTTTCATGGGCCCATTTACCAATGTGTGCAGTGCCTTGATACTTCAATAAATTAGGATAGAAATGTAAAGCTAAGAATATACCCGCCCAAAAAGATGCCATTACATTTAAACGTATTATTTTAGTCTCCTTAGGGTTTTTAGCTTTGCTAATAAAATAGAATAATACGATATACAATAAGGACAATAATAAGAACTTCCACCATGCTAGTTCGAATGCATATATAGAAATGAAAGCTACTAAAATTGGGAAAAGGAATAATGGTAACGATTGAATAATGTATATACTATTTTTAATTGAAGGTTTAAAAGTGGGTAGTTTATTCAGAAAGAATTGGGCTAATATTATTGAAAAATATGGCAATAGTGGGAAGATGTAATGAGGTAATTTGTAATTTGAACTACTTAATGCAAGGAATGGAATTATAAAACCAGCTAAAGTCCAAGCTTCAGGCATTTTTTCTGGTTTGTTTAAGTTTTTAATTAGTAAAATTAATGTATATACTAAAGCAATCCATCCTACTATATACCAAGGTTGTGCGTCCCAAGCCATGCTGTTAAGAAAGAAGAAAGGAGATGAATCATCTTTCCAATAAATCTCCCCGGTAATACGACCAAAACTTTGAGTCCAAAAGAAAAATTTTATTCCAGAAGGGCCTTGTAATCCATATACTTCTTTTTCTGGATGTAGATCGTATTGTTGGTAAAGTCCGTATAACATAGGACTTAAGATCACCAAAACTATTAGAGGAATTAATAGCCATTTAGCTTGAAAAATGGTTTTGAAATCTCTTTTATAAAGTAGATGTCCGCCAACAGCAATTGCAGGAATAATAGCACCTAATGGCCCTTTGCTTAGCATGGCTAATCCAATACCCAGTGCGGCCAATAAAAAATGGCTCCATTTATTAGACTTAATGTATTCGAGTAATTGCCAAACGCTAAATATGGTGAATCCAGTTAAAATGCCATCGGTTCTTACGTCGTTCACCATTAGTAAATAGGCTTCAGTACTCGCTAGAATGAGCATTGCAGAGCCAGCTACATGTTCAGAGTAAAATAATCGAGCTGCTTTGTAAGTACTGAATAAACCAAGTAATAAGATTAAAACGGCTGGTAATTTATAGGTAAAATTACTTATTCCAAATAAGTTAAAAGAAGTGCTAGCTAACCAGAATAGGAGTGGAGGTTTATCTAAATAATCTTGGCCTCTTTGGTGTACTTGTAAATAGTTCCCCGTCTCTAGCATTTCACGTGAGATGCTAGCATATTGAGCAGCGTCAATATCCATAATATCAATTGGTCCAAATAAGAAATATAAGGCACCAATTAAGATAAGAAGTTTAGGGTAAAGATTAGAGGAGAACGAAGAATCCATATTGAGTTTAGCCGCTAAAGTTAAGTTTTTTGCTTTTTCTTTTTAGCTGCGGGAAATAAAACATTATTAAGTATTAATCGATAACCAGGAGAAGTTGGATGTAATGCTAAGTCGGTTGGAGGATCTCCCACCATGTGTTGATAGTCTTCGGGATCATGCCCTCCGTACCAAGTCCAAAATCCTTTAC
>DATCKI010000105.1:0-2560 GCA_036562365.1 Bacteroidia bacterium
GTCCTGTAGTTAATCACTTCAAAATCAAATTTATTCCAAGTAGCATACTTTTAGATGAGAATGGTAAAGTAATTGCCACTGATTTAAGAGGAAATGATTTGGAAAAACAATTAGATAAATTACTGAAATAGTTGTACCTTGTTTGATATGTATACCGTTTCTGAAGAAAATTACCTTAAATCAATCTTCCACTTGAGTGGAAAAGATAATAAAAGAGTATCTACCAATGATGTAGCTGAAAGTCTTACAACTAAAGCTTCTTCAGTAACGGATATGATTCAAAAATTATCTGACAAAAAACTCATTAAGTACGAAAAATATAAAGGAGTTTTACTTACTCCTAAAGGACGTAAAATTGCTGCTAGCATTGTTCGTCGTCACCGCCTTTGGGAAGTATTCTTAGTTGATAAATTGAATTTCTCTTGGGATGAAATCCATGAAATTGCCGAAGAATTAGAACACGTTGGGTCTGAAAAACTCATCGATAAATTAGAAGCCTTTTTAGGATATCCTAAGAAAGATCCTCATGGAGATCCAATTCCTGATAAAGATGGAAAAATGGATCATCATAAAGACTTTACTATTGCAGATTTAGATATAGGTGAAACAGGAATTATTGTAGGTGTTAAAGAACATAGCACTGAATTTCTTCAATATCTTGATGGGGTTAAACTTATTCTGGGTGCTAAAATCAGTATTAAGAAAATCTTTGATTACGATAAATCTGTTGTAGCTCAATTAGGAAATACAGAATTAATGCTTTCTGAAAGAGTTGCCAAGAATATCTATATAAACATGGCTTAATTTCCAAAATACCAAGTCTGTACTTGATTGTCGATTTGCTCATGCTTAAGAAGATTTCCCTTTTCAAGCAATTGGTCGCGTAATGCATGGTTACCATTTAGAAACTCTTCCCCCGCATCTATATAAAGAATAGACTGAGATTCCTGCACTATTTCTTTAATTTCAAATCCATTTTCTAAACAATAGATGCTTTCTCTTGCCAACTTACCCCTTATTTCCAACGGAGTTAAGTTGTAATACCCCTTATGATAAGCAATTGAGTATTGATACCAATTTGGGTATACAAAAATCGTACCTTCTGGATTTCCAACTAAATACTCATCTATCGCATTTACAACCTGTTTCGGATTATATTCGGCATTCGAAACCCACTTCAATCCACTTATAAAAACAGCAAAAATGGCTACAAGAAAGTAAATACCTTTATTACTTTTTGTAAAAACTTTTCCCAATAGAATACAAGCCAGAGGAATGATTCCAAGAAATACAAAACTTAAATACTTAGCAATAAATACGGGTCTGAATTGCGAAACAATAAATAAGAGTATATAAATTCCTACATAAACAAAGAGGAAAAACACATCCCAACGCCATTTTTCGGGGTACAATTTTTGAAGTCTTAGACTACGTCTAATATCATTAAAAACAAAGCCCAAAAGCACCAAGGCTAATGCGTACCAAAGTCGGTAGTTAAATGCAATATTAAACTGCCCGTAAAGTTGTTTCCAATCTGGCTTTACGCCCCATAATACATTTTCTGAATCGAATATTCGTGCAGCAACAATTAATAATACTGGACACATTAAAACAGCAAAGACTATACTAAAAATGCTCATAGCACGAATAGCATTTTTAACCGGCGTATGTTTGATTATAAACCAATACGTTAAAGGCAAAGCGAATATGCTGAAATAATGGGTATACACAGCTAATGCCAAAATAAGAGCAGACAAAAGAACTTGTATATTATAACGCCACGAGTAAGCCAAAACAAATACAGATGCGGTGATTAAGAAAAAGGCCATAGCATACGCGCGCATTTCCTGCGAAAAAAGCCATTGTGCTTGTAGAAATGAAAATATTAAACTGACAAACAAGGCACTTTTATGCGATTCAACTTTCCTAATTATAAGGTACCAAAATGCAGCAAAGGCTGATGTAAAAAGTAAAGATGGTAGGCGTACCGCCCAAATAGCATTTCCAAAAACTTGAGTCCAGAAATGCATAAAAATCTCATATAAAGGCGGATTATTTCCTTTAATTAATTCGATTATTATCTCATGAACGCTAAATTTAGCATGATAAAACGTAAAAGATTCATCTAGCGTAAAAGGCGCTTTGGTGTAAAAAATTGCTTTGCTAAGTAGATTTAAGAACAGAATGCAACATGCCCATAAAAGTGCATGTTTAGTATATTCATCTTTTCTACTTTTCATCATTAATTCTTAACGAATTTAGTGTGCGAAATAGCATAATCTGAACTTAAAATTTGAAGATTATACACGCCGCTTGCTAAATTTTCTACTGAAATACTGTGTACACCAGCACCAGTAATTTTAGCATTTGTAACCACATTACCGGTCATATCTAAAATACGAATTTGGGCGTCGGACTTAGCTTCTATGTATAAATAATTATGAGTTGGGTTGGGATAGATTTTCCAAGTTTCAATTTCTTTTTCTTCGTTACTTACAATGGCACCATTATAAGTTGCGCCCCATTCTCCGAATTTAGAGATCATTAATGCTTGAATTCC
>DATCKI010000113.1:0-19427 GCA_036562365.1 Bacteroidia bacterium
ACAGCTTCAAAGGCTTCGTGCACTTTACAAACTGTAATATCGGTTAAGTTCATAGAAATTTGGGCTATACCATATTCTTCTATAAACCAACCAATAGCTTTAACGGATTTAAGCATGCCTGGAACAAAAACTTGTTCACCATTTTCATCTAAAACAGGCTTGCCAGTTAGAGGATCTCCTTCACGTAGAACTCGTCCTTTTTCACGTACATCGAATGCAATAGCATTTGCTCTACGAGTTGAAGTGGTATTCAGGTTAACATTATAAGCTACTAAGAAATTTCGAGCACCTATGGCAATTGCACCGAATTTAGGATTAAACTCTTGCGGACCAAAATCTGGTTTCCATTCAGGTTTAACGATTTTAGCGGCAAGTCCTTCATATTCTCCAGAGCGCACGGTTGCCAAATTTTTACGTTCTGGACTTGTAGCAGCGAATTCGTAATAATATCCTGGTAAATTCAATTCACGTCCAACTCTATCTCCTAATTTTCTTGCCCATTCTACGGTTTCTTCCATAGAGATATTAGCGATTGGAATAAGCGGACAAACGTCGGTTGCTCCCATACGTGGGTGTTCTCCACTATGGCGAGTCATATCGATTAATTCATAAGACTTTTTAATAGCTTGAAATGCGGCTTCAATAACGCATTCAGGGCTTCCAGCGAAGGTAAAAACTGTTCTATTTGTAGCTTTACCAGGGTCAACATCAAGAAGTTGGACGCCATCTACACTACGAATAACATCAGCAATTTGATCTAAGACGCGAGGGTCTCTACCTTCCGAAAAATTTGGAACACATTCAATAATTTGTGTCGACATAAATAACTAGAATTTTAAACAAATATAATAGCATTCTCTCATAGAGGAAAAGTTCGTAAAAAATATGGCTAAATAGTAACTAATAAGATATGAAACCACGTAAGAAGCATAGAAATATTTATAAGTTTGAGCAAAAAAAAGAAAAACAAATATTAGATGAAGACGATAATACTATTAATTTTCTCGAATATGTTCATGACCTATGCGTGGTATGGGCACTTGAAAAACGCAGAATTAGCGTGGTGGAAAGCGGTATTAATTGGCTGGGGAGTAGCTTTTTTTGAGTATTTATTAATGGTACCAGCGAACAGATTAGGATTTATGAGTGGCCAATTCACTGCAGCCCAATTAAAGATTATACAAGAGGTAATATCGTTAACAGTATTTGCAGGTTTTGCGGTATTTTTTTTAAAGGAGAAGTTAACTTGGAATTATTTAGCAGCTTTTGGATGTATATTATTAGCTGTTTACTTCATATTTAAAAAATAATAAAGGCTTGTTGGGGGAAACAAGCCTTTAATTCATATCGGGGGGATATTTATGACTATTTAAATTCGAAGAAGAAGAACCAAGCAGCTGCATAAGTAGCTTCTACATTTTCGCAGTAGCCTATAGTACTTCTTGAACTATTCATCACACGGCCATTTTCAATATAGCCTATGGTACTACGCGAACTATTCATCACTCTTCCGTTGTCTATGTAGCCTATAGAGCTTCTTGAACTGTTTAAAATTCTATCGCCATCAATGTAACCGATGGTATTTCTTGAGCTATTCATTACTCTATTTCCATCGATATATCCAACTATGCTCTTATTGGAATTGAAAACTCGGCCGTCTTCTATATATCCAATAGTAGTTCTAGCCTCGTTGGACAGTCTTTGGGAATAAGCCGCAAGGCCTAAACAAAAACTAAAAATAATGGTCAATATCGTTTTCATACAGTTCTACACACACAACTGTAAACAAATAATACAAATTCCGTACCAAAATTTTTAGTAACGAAAGAAAATCATATAAAATTTTCAAAAAAAATAATTATTGAATAGCTGGATCATTGAAAATGCGACGATTAAACAATAGGAATAAAACTACCCCTATAGTAATAGCAGCATCAGCAAAATTGAAGATAGGTCTAAAGAAGATAAAATAGTTATCCTCTCCAAACAAAAAGTCAGGCAACCAGCTTGGAGCTTCAGACCTATGCATATTAATAAGTTCTATATAGAACATGTCCACTACTTCGCCTTTAAGAATGGGGGCATACCCACCTTCTTCGGGCATAAAGACAGCTATATCGCGGCAATTATCCCAATGCCTATAATTTCCGCATGTTGCAGAGAAAACTTTACCATAGACCAAACTATCAATAATATTACCTGCGGCACCAGCCATAATTAAAGCCATAGTAATAAGTACTATTTTCTTAGCACCTTTTTTGGCCCAGGTATAAATGAGGTATCCCATAAAAGCTACGGCAATAATTCGGAAGATAGACAAAGCCAATTTAGCCCATCCACCTTCACCAAGTTCCATACCAAAAGCCATTCCATTATTTTCAATGAAATGCAATTGGAAAATGGTACCCAGCACTTGCCGAGTTTCGCCGTATTCAAAATTGGTTTTAACCCAAATCTTAATAATTTGATCTATGACCAATACCCCAATAAATATCAGGGCAGGAATCTGCAAACGCTTGCTTACTTTTTCCAACGCTTACTTATTTTGTTTTAGTTTAGCTTCCATACTTAAAGTAGCGTGTGGCACAGCCAATAAGCGCTCTTTTGGTATTAAATTACCCGTTTCTCTACAAATACCATAGGTTTTGTTTTGAATACGCGTAAGGGCAGCTTCTAAATTTTGAATAAATTTCTTTTGACGTACGGCTAATTGACCTACCTCTTCGCGTGTCATTATTTCACTTCCGTCTTCTACTAACTTAAAGGTTGGCGAAGTGTCATCGGTCGAATTACTGTCTTTGTAGTTAAAAGTGCTTTGTAACAAGTCTAATTCCTTTCTTGCTTTTTCCAACTTTTTCTCAATCAAAGCTCTGAATTCTTCCAATTCTTCATCGCTATAACGTAACTTAGTTCCCATAATTCGTTTTATTTAATTAAACATAGTACGACTAATTCGCGATTTTGTTCTGTTTTTGTTTAAAAAAATTACATTTTGTTAATTACTAAACCCACTAATAACCCATCTCCAAGCTCTGATTTTTGCCCTTCTTCAAAATTCTCTTCAACCAATATTACTGAATTAGCAATGGTTTCAGCTTCAATATAACTTTTAAATCTTTCTACAGCACCTACTATTTCAGCTTTTTTCTCAACTTTTACTGAAATTCTGTCTGTCAACTCTAAATTTGCCTCTTTTCGTAAATTCTGAATTTTGTTTACTAGGTCGCGAGCATAACCTTCTTCTACTAATTCAGGAGTTAAAGTAATATCCAAGGCTACCATAATTTTACCATCACCGGCAATTAGTTTACCTGGAATATCTTCGGTTAAAAACTCTACATCCTCTTTACTTAATGTCCAGCCATTTCCTCCACTAATCTCTCCTACTTGCTCTAATTTCTTAATATCAGCCTGACTCAATGAAGTTACCCATTCCGCAACAGCTTTCATGTCTTTACCAAACTTAGGTCCTAACTTCTTAAAGTCGGGCTTCAATTTCTTAACGATTTGACTATTCTCTTCTGTTACGTATTCAATTTCTTTAACATTAACTTCAGCCTTAATAATCTCTTCTACTTCCGAAATTAAGCGTTTCATATCTCCATTTAATACAGGGATACTTACTTTTGAAAGTGGCTGACGAACACGAATTTTTTCTTTCTTACGTAAACTTAAAACTAGAGAAGATACTCGTTGTGCATATTGCATTTTCTCTTCTAATTCTAAATCTATCTTACTTTCATCAACTACTGGCCAATTCGAAATATGTACACTTATCTCACTATTCTTACCACTTACTTTATTCAAATTATTAAATAATTGTTCGCTGTAGAATGGAGCAACTGGACTCATCAATTTACTGATAGTCTCTAAACATGTATATAAAGTTTGATATGCACTTATTTTATCCGCTTCGTATTCTCCTTTCCAGAAACGACGGCGACATAAACGTACATACCAGTTACTTAAATCATCATTCACAAAATCGCTAATCAAACGACAAGCAGTATGTGGCTCATAATTTTCGAATTCTCTCTCTACATTTTTCACCAATGTATTTAATAATGAAAGAATCCAACGGTCCATTTCTGGTCTATCTTCAATATCAGCTTCTTTATAAGCGAAACCATCTAAATTTGCATATAATGCAAAGAAGCCGTAGGTATTATGAAGTGTACCAAAGAATTTACGAATTTCTTCTACGATTCCATCTTGGTCGAATTTTAGATTATCCCAAGGTGCAGCATTGCTAATCATATACCAACGAACTGCATCGAAACCGTACTTCTCGCCCATTTCGAATGGATCTATACCATTTCCAAGGCGTTTACTCATTTTATTTCCGTTCTTGTCTAATACAAGTCCGTTCGAAACTACATTTTTATAGGCTACTGAATCGAATAATCCAACTGCAATTGCATGCAAAGTAAAGAACCAGCCACGCGTTTGGTCAACACCTTCAGCAATGAAATCGGCAGGGAAATTCTTAGGTGCTCCATCGCCCATATAGTGGTTTTGTGCATATGGCATAGCGCCTGAGTCGAACCAAACATCTATTAGGTCGGTTTCACGTTTCATAGGTTTGCCAGATGCAGATACTAAAATAACATCATCTACAAATGGACGGTGGAGGTCGAAATTCTCATCTACCGGATTTTTATCCATTAATCCGGCTGCCACAGCTTTATCAGCCTCTGCTTTTAATTGAGCTATGCTTCCAATGCAAATCTCTTCAGAACCATCTTCTGTTCTCCAAATAGGAAGCGGAACTCCCCAATAACGAGAACGACTCAAGTTCCAATCCACCAAATTCTCTAACCAATTACCAAAACGTCCAGTTCCAGTACTTTCTGGTTTCCAATTGATGGTTTTATTCTTTTCAATTAATTTATCTTTAAATGCAGTTGTTTTGATAAACCAGCTATCCAATGGATAGTATAATACAGGTTTATCAGTTCTCCAACAATGTGGATAACTGTGTTCGTAGGTTTCTTTTTTGAATAATTTATTTTCTTCTTGAAGCTTCAGAACGATACGTTCATCCACACTCAAGTAAACTTTTAATTCTTTGATTTTACCTGCGGCTTCAAGAATTTGTTTTTGTTTAGCATATTCAGCTTCTTTTTCTGAGTCATTCAAATAGGCTTCTTTTACGAACTCTTCTCCATAAAGGAAAACTCCATCTTGAACTTCAGGTAAAAATTTACCGCGTTTATCAACTAAAGTAAGCGAACCTATTCCATTTTGTTTTGCTACTCTAAAGTCGTCGGCACCAAAGCTAGGAGCAATATGTACTATACCTGTACCATCGGTGGTAGTCACGAAATCGCCCACAATTACCTTAAATGCATCGCCATCGGTAGGTTGAGCGAAAGGAAGTAATTGTTCATAAGACAAACCAGCTAATTCAGAGCCTTTAAAGCTTTTAAGAATGCGGTAAGGAATTACTTTATCTCCGGCTTTATATGCGGTAAAATCAGCATCTAATCCTTTAGCATTGAAGTATGCAGCGATACGGTCTTCAGCTAAAATAACGGTAATTGGTTGATGAGAGTAAGCATTAAAAGTTTCAACCACTACATAATTTATGTTTTTACCTACAGCTAAAGCTGTGTTACTTGGTAAAGTCCATGGTGTAGTAGTCCAAGCCAACATATAAACCGTAGCCTCAAGTCCTAATTTGCTTGGATCTGCCAATTTAAATTGAGCAACAGCGGTACGATCTTTTACATCGCGGTAGCAACCTGGTTGATTAAGTTCGTGAGTACTTAAACCAGTTCCAGCAGCAGGCGAATAAGGTTGAATAGTGAAACCTTTATAAAGAAGACCTTTTTCATGAAACTTACCCAAAAGGTACCAAACCGATTCAATATATTCCTTATTAAATGTGATATACGGGTCATCCATATTCACCCAATAACCCATTTTATGAGTAAGGTCGTTCCAAACATCGGTGTATTTCATGATGGCTTTACGACACTCGTTATTATACTCTTCCATAGAGATTTTAACACCGATATCTTCTTTACGGATACCAAGGCGTTTTTCTACTTCAAGCTCAACTGGGAGTCCATGCGTATCCCAGCCCGCTTTACGTTCAACACGGAAGCCTTTTAAAGTTTTATAACGACAGAACAAGTCTTTAACCGTACGTGCCATAACGTGGTGGATACCAGGTACCCCATTAGCACTTGGTGGTCCTTCATAGAAAACAAAGGTTTTATTTGCATCACGTGTATCAATACTTTTTTGGAACACGTTTTCTTTAGCCCAGAATTCTAAAACTTCACGGTTTACCTTAGGTAAATCGAACGACTCGTAAACTTTATATTTTGTATTTTCCACTGTCTTTTTTCAAATAAGGTGCAAAAATAAGAAATTAGAACGAGTTCTGTAAGGTTTCCTTACATCAATTATAAGTCCCGCTTTAACATTTATTTAATTGGGGCATTGTAAAATAATTTGGATGTTTATACTTTGTATTATCAACACTAATTACAATATTTTCCCATGGAATTATCCAGCCGATTAGAAGAGTTAAGCTCCCATTTTAGATTACTCGACACTGATTTAGCATTAAGAAGGTTAATAGATCTCGGTTTAGATACCCAAGATATAGAAATTTTCAAGCAAATATTGGAATATGTAAATTGGCATTATTCTTCATATTTCAAAGCTGAAAGTGCCTTAGAAAAGGTGCAACCCATACTTGATAGAATATCTGGAACTACTTTAAATACATTAGATACAAACAAATTGAATTTACTAGAATTAAAGGATGTAAAGAAAAGATATGCCGCAGGAAACTTTGAATTAGGACCCATAAATTTAACTTTAAAAGCTGGGGAAGTAATTGGATTAGTAGGCCAGAATGGAAATGGAAAAACTACTTTAATACGTAGTATTATAGGCGATTTGAAGTTAGATAGCGGAAAGATTACTTACTTCAATGATCCTAATTTAGAGCTAAATTATGATATTAGAAGTCAGATTGCCTATGTAGAACAAACTCCAGCTACTTGGTATGGAAGTTTAATGGAAAATTTGATGTTTACAGCCGCTCATCACGATTTTGCGCCAGAAGAAAATGAGTGGTATGTAAAAATGTACATAGCACGTTTAGGCTTATGGCCATATAAAGATTTTAAGTGGAAAGCCTTATCGGGTGGATATAAAATGCGTTTCGAATTAGCTCGAACTTTATTGAGAAATCCCAAAATATTACTGTTAGATGAACCTTTAGCCAATTTGGATATTGTTTCGCAGCAATTGATTTTGGATGATTTACGTTTTATAGCTCAATCGAAAGTACGGCCAATTGGCATTTTGTTAAGCTCTCAACAATTGTATGAAGTTGAAAAAATTAGCACTATGGTATTATTCCTAAATAACGGGAAACCACAATATCAAGAGTTTAAAAAAGAAAGCAAGCTTGAAGCAGCATCGAATTCACTAATAATTGAAATGGAATCTAGTTCAGAAAGAACTCGAATAGAATCTGTTTTAAGTCAATTACAACTAGAACGGATTCAATTCAACGGAGGCACTTATCTACTTCATTTCAAAGAAAATACCAACTTCAATCAGGTACTTTTAAAAATTGGACAGAGCGATCTAAAAGTAAATTATGTAAGAGACATAAGCGAATCGAGTCGTAGATTTTTCTTTAACTAAACTAGCCCAATCATGAATAATATATTATCAAAATTAATAGTTCGTTATCCATTATTGTGGAATACGAGATTTCCCATTGCTTTCGGAGTAATAATAGCTATAAACCTATTTTATATACTTATTGGATTCTTATCAAAAGATGCAATAATTAAGGACCTAATAGAGGATGGTTACAGTAGGGATAATTTCTTTGAATCTGGATTAATCTTGTTAACCATAATTATAAACATATTATTTATAATAATATGGCTTTTATATTATCTTAGAAACAATGCTTTAAAGGCAAATTATCCAGTAAGTACGGCCCGATTAATAAGTGAATTCTTACAAATAGCCATAATAATTATCTTAAACTTCACACTTTATTCAAGTTATAGAACTGGCATAATATTAGGATTTAATACAAAATATGATTTTTCGAATATAGAAAAAGAGCGTGAGATACTGAATTATGCAGCTCCTTATACAACAAACAATTATTACGATTATGAATTAAATTCTTATTGCGCAAATGAATTTTATGGTGAAAAAGAAATAGCTGAATCATCATACAATAAGTTAAAAACAGATTTTTGCTGCAACGATACAATTAGGTCTTATTACTATTATTGCGATTTCCCTTATGTAAAGTCAACAAATCATAAATGGGAATTAGTTAGGTATAATCAAAATCTACTCGAAAAGAAAGATAGAAATCAGATTGTAAAGCATATAAACGACTACAATACTTTATGCGACAAATATGATTTAATGAGTCTAAAGGTTGAAGCTGAAAAAATAGTCAATAAAATATTTGCCACTAAAGACTTTAGGGTAGAAGATACTTACATAGACGAACTAATAGTTAAAAACTCATATCCATTTTACTACGGTAAAGACGCTAGCTATATAATTGACAATATTATCCAATATTCAGAGTTTAACAATAACTTTATAGAAACTATTTTAGTTTTGATTTTAATTGGATTAGGAGTATCCCTGGTAATATTATCATTCCGTTTAACATCCATAAAAGAGTGGCTAATAGCTGTAGTGAGTTTAGGTATTATTTCAATTATTACAGGAATATTCTTAGCCTTAGGAGGTTTTAGAGAAATAGGAATTTCGGTGATATTAATTTTAATATACCTTGTATTCATATCAATTGCTGTTTTTGGCAAGGAATTGGGGGTAAATAAAATTGCCAATGGAACCGCCATTAATTTATCACTTTTCACAGCTCCGTATTTAGGTTTTGCTTTTTTAAATTTAATTAGAGTGGATGTATCCTATGATGAATTTGATGAATATACATATACTAGACCATACTTCGACGATTCTGAAACGATCTTTTTAAGTATTCTTATTGGACTAGTTTTAACCTGCATCATATTAGCTGTAACACCTAAATATAGGGCCAGCAGCGAAGGATAAAAATGAAAAAAGCGTCTCGAAATTCGGGACGCTTTTTTCATTTTTAAGATTTTAAAATTTATAAAGCTCTAAATATAGCCACCCAATGGTAAATAGTTCCAGCTAAAACAAACAAGTGCCAAATAGCGTGCGAGTAAAGCATCTTTTTACGTATATAAAACAATACGCCAATTGTATAAGCCAATCCACCAATTAAAATAGGTTGAAAAACAAACCAATTCATACTTTCATTAAGTGGAGAATAAAGGAACACCACCATCCAACCTAGAGCCAAATAAAGTATGGTACTAACCCAAGTATATTTACCAGTAAAAAACACTTTCATTACTACACCCAAGGCAATAATTCCCCACATAATTGAAAGAAACAAAGAAGAAGTTTCCCAAGGAGTAAACAAATAAACTATGGGAGTATATGTACCACCAATCAGCAAGAAAATAGAAATATGATCGGCTATATGGGCACGTTCTTTCAGGATTGGATTTTTAAGATAATGGTACAAAGTGCTACTGCAATAAACGGCCAACATACCTAACACATAAATTCCGATAGCGTACATCGTAAATTCTTGCGTATTGGTTTGCGCTTTTTCCCAAAGGAAAGGCAGAGTAACTAAGATAAACACAATCCCAATGGCATGGGTTAAAGTATTTGCAAGCTCCTCATTAGGAGTTTGTACACGCTTAATTTTCTTTGTATTCGCTACCACGTAATTGATGATAATAAAGTAAAGAAGAGCAAAGTAAAAGAACTGCCACTGCTTGATGTAAAACACCTAAACTTATAGGTACATGATAAAGTAGAGTAAAAATACCTAATAAAACTTGAGCATGTACAAAAAGAAGCATTAGGCTAGAACTACGTTTTTGATCTACACGTAGGTGCTTAACTCTACTAAAAATCCAAACAATCCAAACCCAGAAATAAACAACAAATGCTAACCAACGGTGAATAAATTGAATTCCACCATTATTAGGGTAGCCCGAATTTGGGTCCATTTCGTCAGGAATTGGTTCCCCAATAATATTATAATAAGCAGGTCGATTATGGCTAGAGAATATACCTTCTTTCACCCATTCCTCATTCATTTTAGGCCAAGTATTATATTCCTGTCCAGCATCTCTACCAGCCACAAAGGCACCATAAATAATCTGAATACAAAGTATTACAAAACCTACTTTAAACAGAATTTTACCACTTTTAAACTTGTCTTTAAGATGTGTTAAGCGAGGATATTTAATATCGAGTATAGTCCAATAAATCAAACAGAGTAAAAGCAGAGCAGTACTAAGGTGAGCAGCAAGTCGGTAATGACTAACACGTGGAATATCAACCAATCCGCTTTTCACCATCCACCAACCAAGGAAAGCTTGAAAACCACCTAAAATAAAGATAAAGAAAAGTCGGAAGGCAAAATTTCCTTTAAAATAACCACGTTTAAGGAATATAAAGAAAGGGATAATGAAAACCACACCTATTAAACGTCCCCAGAAGCGGTGGAACCATTCCCAGAAGAAGATTTGTTTAAACTCGGACAATTCCATACCAATATTTTTAACTTGGTATTCAGGACTTTGCTGGTATTTTAAGAATTCTTCGGCCCAGTCTTCCTCGTTTAAAGGAGGGATAGTACCTGAAGCCACTTTCCACTCGGTGATTGAAAGTCCGCTTTCAGTTAACCTGGTAATGGCGCCAATCAAAATCATTGCGAAAACCATAAACATACCAGTGTAGAGCCAAATTAGTACTGGTTTGGTGCCGTTATTAAAAATCTTCATAATAAAATTGTCCCCTTATTATTTCCACAAAGTTAGATTTTAAAAATGTATAAACCAGTCAAAAAATGGAATAAAAAAGAAAATTCAAATAAATTTTAAACAAGCTTAATTTTTACCGCTATATACAGTACCTTCGTACTCTTATGCTAAAGCAAAAATTCACTTTATTTCTAACAGTTCTCATCGATTTGTTAAGCTTTGGGATAGTGATTCCTATTTTGCCTAATTACGTTGAAAACTTAAGCGGGTCATCCATTTTACCAGGAGTGGCGGTAGCTGTATTTAGCATAGCTCAATTTTTCTTTAACCCAATTTGGGGGGCTTATAGCGATAGAGTTGGACGTAGACCTGTCATATTACTCAGCTTAATTTTCTCTGTAATAGGTTATTTCTTATTTGCCTATGCAACGCATATTGCAATCATTTTATTATCTAGAATATTCTGTGGTATTGGAGCTGGAAATATTTCAGCAGCACAAGCCTACATTAGCGACATTACGGAACCAAAAGATCGTGCTAAAAATATGGGTATGATTGGTGCGGCATTTGGACTAGGTTTTATGATTGGACCTATGATAGGCGGAGTTCTTATGGCTAAATATGGATTTGCTTCTATCGGTTATTTCTGTACCGCTCTTTGCCTTCTTAATTTAGGACTGGCATTTTTTTTATTACCAGAATCACTCGACCTTTCTAAAGAAAGAGAAATCAAAAAAATTAATATACTCCCACTTAAAGCCTTTTGGGAAGCGAGTAAAATCCCAAATCTTAGAACCATATTTATATCCGGATTTGCATTCACTGCAGCCTTTTTCTTCTTTCAAATTAATGCCCCATTAGTGTGGGAAAAAATTTACAAACTCAGCGCAAAAGAAATTTCAATTCTATTTTCCATTATTGGTATTTCTTCTTTTATAGCACAAGGTGTTATTTTAAGAATAACTTCTATCATTTGGAGCGAAAGAACTCAAATTATGATAGGATTTGTACTTATGGCTATGGGAATTGTTATGGTGCCATTCACTCCTATGGAGTATTTATGGACATACTCAAGCATAGGAATTATTTTCATAAGTATAGGTAATGGAATTGTTAACCCTAACCTTACTACCTTAGTTTCTAAAAATGTTGAAGCACAGAATCAAGGTTTAATTTTAGGTATTTACCAAAGTTTAGGTGCATTAGCACGTATTATTGGTCCAGTTTTAGGTAGTATTATTTACTCTATAAATTGGATATTACCTTTTATACTTGCACCAATTATTTATATCTTAAACTCAATTTGGTTTAAGCGTTACAAAGCCGATCAAGAAATTAAATTTACGTCTTAAAGTATATGGATTTATTTTCTCAAATAGAAGATAACAAAGCCACCAATGATATTGAACAACGCATGCGCGCGTTAGAAAAGGAATTGCATGAACATAATTACAAATATTATGTACTTGCTGAACCTAGTATTAGCGATTACGAATTCGATATGCTTTTGAAAGAATTAGAAGCACTCGAAAAACAATATCCACAATTCGCTAGTCCACAGTCCCCTACCCAACGTGTAGGTGGCGAAGTGACTAAAAAATTCAAAACCGTACTTCATAAAACTCCTATGTTGAGTTTAGATAATACATATAATGAAGAGGATTTATCTGACTTCGACAGACGTGTAAAAGAAGGCTTACAAGTAGATGAAGTTGAATACACCACAGAACTTAAAATTGACGGCGTAGCAATTTCATTAATATACGAAAATGGAGTATTAGTTCAAGCTGTAACTCGTGGAGATGGAACAAAAGGAGATGATGTAACAGCCAATGTAAAAACGGTTAGAACTATACCTTTACAACTGCGAGGTACTGGCTGGCCTAAACATTTAGAAGCTAGAGGCGAAATTTATATGTCGCACGAAGTTTTCTTAGCATTAAATAATGAAAAGAGAGCTGAGCTGGAAGATAAAGGTTATCACGAAGATGAAATTGCAGCTCAACTTCTTAAAAACCCTCGTAATGCAACCGCTGGAACCTTAAAACAGCAAGATAGTAAAATGGTTGCAGCCCGAAATTTAGATGCGTTTGTATACTATATTTTAGGAGAAGATTTACCATTTACCACCCATTACGAAAATTTAGCTAAAGCAAAAGAATGGGGCTTTCACGTAAATCCACATACTAAGAAACTTAATAGTATTGAAGAGGTTAAGAACTTCATTGAAGAATGGGATACTAAAAGATATGAATTACCCTACGAAACTGATGGTATAGTCATCAAGGTTAATTCATACGCTCAACAAAGAAGTTTAGGAAGTACGGTTAAAAGTCCGCGCTGGGCAGTTGCATACAAATACAAAGCTCAGAGTGTAGCAACTATTTTAGAATCTATTTCGTACCAAGTAGGTCGAACTGGTGCCGTTACTCCCGTTGCGAATTTAAAACCAGTACAATTGGCCGGAACTACAGTTAAAAGAGCTTCATTGCATAATGCAGATGTAATTGCCCAATTAGATGTACGTATTGGTGATACCGTTTTCGTAGAAAAAGGAGGTGAGATTATACCTAAAATAACAGGTGTTGACCTAAATTTAAGAGATCCGAATTCTACCCCTACTCAATTTATTACGCATTGTCCAGAATGTAATGGTCCACTCAGCAGAACCGAAGGAGAAGCTGCATTTTATTGTACCAATGATTTATGTAAACCTATAGTTATTGGTAAAATAATACATGCGGTAAGTAAAAAAGCACTCGATATAAATTCATTAGGCGAAAAAACTATAGAAGAGTTTTACGATCATGGGTTTATAAAATCCTTACCCGATTTATGGGAATTAAAGGCTGAGCAAATTTTATCGCTAGAAGGTTATAAAGAATTAAGTGCACAAAATATTCTAAATGGAATAGAACAAGCGAAAAAAAATCCATTCGAACGTGTATTATTTGCGTTAGGAATACGTTATGTTGGAGAAACCGTTGCTAAGAAATTAGCATTAGGTTTAAAAAATATGGATGCTTTAGCTAGTGCTGATTTTGACAAATTAAAATCTATAGACGAAATTGGTGAAAAAATTGCCGTTAGTATACTAGAATGGTTCTCGAAAGAGGAAAATAAAATAATAATTGAAAGATTACGTGCACATGGTTTGTGTTTTGAATTAGATGAAAGTCAACACACCACACAATCAGACAAATTAGCTGGATTATCAATAGTTATCTCAGGAGTTTTTACACGTTCCAGAGATGAATTAAAGAAAATGATAGAACAAAACGGAGGAAAAAACTCGAGTGGAGTAACCAAAAAAACTTCTTTTTTATTAGCTGGCGACAAGCCCGGCCCTGATAAAGTAACCAAAGCAAACCAATTAGGAATTAGTATACTTAGCGAAGAAGAATTTTACAACAAATACGATTTATTATGATAAATGCATCCATAGTTACCATAGGAGATGAAATACTAATTGGGCAAATAATTGATACCAATTCAGCATTTATTTCACGTGAGTTAAATAAAGTTGGTATACGCATCAAACATAAGATAAGTATTGGTGATCAGAGAGAAGAAATTGAAAATGCACTAAATACTTTAATTGGAAAAACGGATGTAATTATATTCACGGGTGGCTTAGGTCCAACAAACGATGATATCACCAAGATTGTATTAAATGATTATTTCGGGGGCAAATTTGTAAGACATGAAGAGACTTACAGAATGCTTGAAGAATATTATAAAAGTAGAAATAGAGAATTTATACCAGTAAATCAAACGCAAGCTGATGTACCAGATGTATGTACTGTTTTAATAAATAAAAATGGAACTGCACCAGGCATGATGTTTGAAAAAGATAAGACTTTAGTATATTCATTACCTGGAGTTCCGTATGAGATGGAAGCTTTAATTACGGAGCAAGTAATTCCAATTATTCAAGACAGATATAAGTTAGAACCCATAGCACATGCAACCTTGCAAACAGTTGGTATTCCAGAGAGTACCTTAATGATGAAAATCAAAAATTGGGAAGATAATTTGCCGCAAGATTTAAAGCTTGCATATTTACCAAGTTTTGGAGTAGTACGTTTACGATTAACATGTTGGGAAGCTGGTAAATACTCAGAATCTGATCTATATAGGTATTTCAAACCACTATATGAGATATTGGGAGAAGCAATATGGGCTGAAGGGGATGTAACAATGGAGTCATATGTTTTCAATTTATTGAAAAGCAAACAAATAAAAGTTTCATTTGCGGAGAGTTGTACTGGAGGATATTTAGCACATAGACTAACGAGTTATGCGGGTTCAAGTGAAATTTTCAATGGTTCGATAGTTAGTTATAGTAATGAGATAAAGGCTGTAGAATTAGGGGTATCGAGGGAAGATTTAAAGAATTTCGGGGCTGTTTCGGAGCAGGTGGTAGTTCAAATGGCTGAGTCGGTGAAGCAGAAATTCGAGGCTGATTACGGAGTTGCAACATCAGGAATTGCTGGCCCGGATGGTGGAACAGAAACTAAGCCAGTTGGTACGGTTTGGATTGCAATAAGTGGTCCTAATGGAACTGTAGCTCATAAGTTCATCTTTACAAATAATAGAGAGAGAAACATAAAGCTAACACTTACTCAAGCTTTTAATTTACTACGCTTGGAAATTCTAAAAAAACCTTAAATTTGCGCGCTTTTTTAAAGGACTTAAACCTCTTACACCCTTTAAAAATTTGGTTTCTCTCATATGTATAGATGCATATTAATTATTAGTGCATGCATATTTTTGTTTGCATGTAAATCGACTCCTACTCAGCAAACATATAGTGCAGTAGATACCATACGTGTCATAAATTCTCAGTTAGAGAGTGTCGACTTGTATAATTCAGAATTAACGGCGAATAAAACTACAGTTTATGATGCCATAAATGGTAAGAGGTTATTCGAGATTTTCCCTAATATATCAGTAGAAAGTACAGAAGAAAAAGATGATTGGTGCCAGGTCGGAATTTATATAAAGGCGTCCGATGAAGAATTCGATAGCTATAAAATCCAACCCAATAGAAAACTTTATGGAATAAATGGAACTATAATTGGGCAAAGTTTCGACACAATAGATATTTGGTTAGATAATGGAGAATTGGCATTTATAGGTGGCTATACTTCGTATAGTAATATCTTAGAAGAAAGTAAACCAGAGCATGTTTTAGAGCAATACATAAACCAAAATAAAACGACAAAAGACGATTTAATTACATATATAGAGAGTTTCGGATTTGAGAAAATTGAAATAAATAAAGATTGGGATTATGAGGCTTACATGATTTATGAAAGTCAGATAGAAGATCCTTCTCCTATGGATAGATTAATTTTATTTTTTGATAAAAAAGGAAATTTAAAGTGTACAATAAATAGTAGAAATTCCTATCAAAATAAATATCCTAAAATCAAACTAAAACGTGCACGTACTCTTAATAATTTAGGGCAATTAGATAAATTTGAAGTGCAAGAAATTTCGAATCAAATGAATGAGATTTACAACAAGGTTGATTAAATTCGAATAAGTGCTTGTTAAATTAATAATTGATTAATAAATTTGAAAGCCCAACCCGAAGCACTAAAAGGGAGAGATTTCAAAAGCTTTTATGTTGGGAACCAATAACTGTAACCAACATGAATAAACTCGCATCCATATTCGCATTTATCTTCCTCTTAACTAATATCACATTTGCACAATCAGATGAAATAGACAAATTAGTAGAAGCTGGAATTGCATTACATGATTCTGGGGATTATCAAGGAGCTTTACTTAAATACAATGAGGCATTAAAATTAGACCCTAATTCAGCACTTGTAAATTATGAGATTGCCTATACGCAAATGAGCTTAGGTAATTATTCAGAAACCATTAAACATTGTGATCTGGTATTAAAAACTAATTCAAACTTGAATAAAGATGCTTATATTATTAAAGGTTCTTCTTTAGATAATATGGGCAATTCCAATGAGGCTATAAAAGTGTATAAAACTGGACTAAAAAAATTCAAAAATTCCTTTTTACTTCACTACAATATAGCTTTAACTTATGCTAAAATTAATAATCTTAAAGAGGCTGAAAAACACCTTCAAATTGCTTTAACTAATAACCCATTTCACGTTTCAAGTAGTTTATTACTATCTTTCATTCAAAAGAATAATAAACTTAGAATTAAATACCTAGCGTCTTATACCTATTTTCTATTGCTTGAACCTAAGTCGCAAAGAGCAAAAAATAATTCTAAAGAATACTATAGAATTTTAAAACCTAAAAATGAGTATTCTGTAAATGAAGAGGGAAAAATAAGTTACAACATCTCAATTAGTAAAGAATCTCAAAATGATGAATTCAATAGTACAGAATTTATTTACTCAATTAATAGAGCTTATTTAGACAAAAATACTGATGAAAACCTTACCAAATCAAATTTCGATAAATTCTCGGAACAGGTAGATGTATTCTTTTTAGCTATGACTACAGCAAATTTAAAATCAAAAAGTTGGTGGAATTTTTATGTAGGATTTTACTCTGCTCTATACAACTCTGAGCATTATAGCACAGCAAAATATTTGCTTGCCATGAATTTGTTCGATGAAGAAGTTGAGGAGTGGATTGAATTAAATAAAGATTCTATACAAAGCTATTACAAATGGCACGAATCCTATTTTTATTCTAAATAACAAAATCAAAACTTTTATCATTAATTAACCATGAAAATAACTATTGCCAGTTTAATAATTACATTACTTTTAAGCAGTATATCTCTTAATGCACAAGAGCTTAAAAAGGTAAAATCTAAATCCAAATCGAAAGGTTATATAGAAACTTACTATGTTTTAAAATCAGACAAAACTGTAAAACATGGTGCCTATACCAAAACTGACCTTAAAGGCAATATTTTAAAAACTGGTTTTTATAAAAATAATGTAAAAGATAGTCTGTGGAATATTTATATTCCAGGCACTAACCTTGTTAAAAGTCAAGGTTATTATAAAGACGGTTATAAAGATATTAATTGGGTGAATTTTGGATTTGACCATAATAATATTTACCGCTTAATTAGTTTTGGAAACTATGATAAAGGCGAAAAAACAGGTGTTTGGGAATATAAAAATAGCCGTAACCAAACTTTCTTTAAAACTAACTACTCTGAAAATAAAATTCTAAATAGTGAATTAAATTCTACGAATGTAGAATACTATGTAAATAATATGCCTCAAACGGCTAATACCGATCACCCAGCATTTTATGATGGTGGATTAGAAATATGTAATAAGTCGGTAAGAATCTCTAGTAAAATGCCATTACTTAAAAGTGCAGATGGGGCTTCGGTTAACGAAAATGTTGTTATAATCTCATTTATAATCGATGAAAATGGTGTTGCTTCTGAACACACTATAGAAAAAAGCGTTGGCGTTTGCTGTGATGAAAAAGCTTTTAATGCAGTTAAAGCTATTCCAGATAGATGGGTACCTGCAAGAGTTAATGGTAAATTTGTGGAAAGCAAATTTATACTTCCAGTTACGGTAAAGGTTGATTAATAACCTATCTTTACCTTTCAATAAAATTTTTAATAATGCAAGGTTCGTATTTTCAAGATCAAGTATTTAGTAATTTAAATCATCTAAAATTAGGAGAATACGAGTCTTGCAAATTTATTAATTGCGACTTTTCTGAATTCGATTTTTCGAAATTTGAATTTATGAATTGTAGTTTTATTAATTGCAATCTTAGTTTAATAAGCTCCTATAAAACTCTTTTTAGAGATGCCAATTTTGTTGAATGTAAAATGCTTGGCATACATTTCAACGATTGCCAAAATGTAGGTTTAAGCTTTCGTTTTACTAATTGTCTTCTTAACCATTCCATCTTTTATAATTTAAAAATCCGAAAAACTATTTTCAATTCTTGTCAACTTCAAGAATGTGATTTTAGTGAATGCGACTTAAAAGATTCTAGCTTCCAGGGCTGCGAATTATTTAATGCTCATTTCGAAAAAACTAATTTGGAGGCATGCGATTTTCGCAACGCAATAAATTACACAATTGATCCTGAAATAAATAAAATAAAAAACACAAAATTCAGTTTAAATGGTTTAGAAGGTTTATTAAGTAAATATCACATTCAAATAGAATTATGAAATACATTCAATTCAACTTAATTAAAAAACTGGGTATAATAGCCTTCTTGGGGGTATTTTTAATTTTAAGCAGTTCTTGGCACTTTAAAAATTTATTTAGCAACCCAAACTACCAAATAGGGCAACCTATAGATAGTTTAAATTCTGTAATTGTTTATTATAATGGTCCTGTTTCGAATGTAGTAGAGCGAAATGTAGCCCCAGATGGATATAATTTAGGATTAAAATATCAGTGCGTAGAATTTGTAAAAAGGTATTATTATCAACATTTCAAGCATAAAATGCCCGACAGTTATGGGCATGCAAAAGACTTCTTCGACCCTAAAGTTAAAGACGGTGAATTGAATAAAAGGCGTAACCTTATTCAATATACGAATTCAAGTAAAAGTAAACCCAAAGTTGGCGACCTCCTAGTTTTT
>DATCKI010000274.1:0-15132 GCA_036562365.1 Bacteroidia bacterium
ATATAATTATGTGTACAATTAATGTCAAGACAATTATTGCAACAAAAGCAATCAATATTTGTTGCGTAGAAAATTTATTGGTTAAGTCTACGTTTTTTAATTTTAATTGAAGCTTTTCACCATAATTTCTTTTCGCAAACCAAAATTGGATTAGAGAATAAAAAACAATTAGAGGCAATAAATAGTAAACAATAACCCAATAGGAATATTTAATATTAAAACCTTCAATTAACCCAATTAATATACCTGACGCAACTACAAGATAAACGGCAAATAAATAGTGTTTCTTTAATTTTTCTTTTAAGTTCAAAATCATTTTTAAATCCCCCTTCGCTATAAATCTATCTTTCTATTCAGTAAATAAAAAGCTGATAAAATTACAGCCAAATAGTGAACAATCTGTATAATAGTGAATCCATATAAGGTGGTCTCGAATGAGCGGGTGTAAAAGTAACATCCAAAAAGGGCTAATACAACCCCTATTAAGTGAATTAACTCAATTATAAGTAAACCTAACTGATTTCCAATGCGAATATGTATAAAAGAAAGTGAAGATGATACAAAAGATACACTTATCCATAATACCATTATCCTTGTTACAGGTAATATATCCTTCCATCTTTCACCTAACATAGTTATCACCCATTTTTCTGGGAATATGTATACCACTAATACCACTAATACAGCAATAATGGCCAAATAACCTGCAAATTTCAAAAATAATTCCTTTAATACTTTTGCATTTTCTATATCCGATATCTTCTTAAAAAACACCTGCCCAAAGGCCGTGGATATTACCCCAAATGCCACTCCTAAATAACTAACCGATACCCCTAATAAACCCACTTGCTCTTTCCCAAAATAATGGGAAAAAAATTGTACATATATGGTGGTAATTAATACAGTGATAAAAGCCCCAGGCATCACAAAAAATGGATATCTCTTATTGGCTCTTGCTTCTCGCTTTACTTGTTGACCAGAAAATAACTTCTTCAAAGACCCAAACTTGGTCATAAACTGGTAGAACACATAAACAAAAGCCGCTACTTGTCCCGCTACTCTACCTAAAACCAAGCCATTTACAGGCAAGCTTGCACTAGCAAACTTCACTGGCTCCGATGCTACTGAACTTATCCATTTGGTTGCAGACATTCGTCCATACATCTGCTCTCTATTAAACCAATAACTAAAGGCATTTACACATCCAAAACAAAAAATACTAATTGGTAACAAGAATCCTAACATCCCTAAATCTTCAACCCAACTTACTTGAGGCCAGAAAAAATACATGCAGAAATAAATCAATAAAGTACTTACTGCAGTTAAGGTAACCGAGAAAATAGAGAGTAATAATAGGTTTACCGCATTTTTATAACGCTTTTGTAAAACGATTCCATACTCGTATTTCAATCCGGATACATTAATCAACATTTCTGAAATAGAAACAAATACTGTAAACACCCCAAATTCGGCAGGACCATAAAAATACTTCTGCAAAAATGGTAAAGAGATAAACAACAACAATTGCCCCATAACCGTTCCAGAGGCTAAGGTCACTACTTGTTTTAAAAAACTCTTTGTATGTATACTATTTGCCAAAATAGATTAATCTTCTAATAAATCAGGTCTGCGTTCCTGAGTTTTCTTTAATGCTTCTTCTATTTGCCAATCTTTAATTTTACTATCGTGTCCGCTTAATAGAATTTCTGGCACTTTCATTCCTTCCCATACTTCCGGACGAGTATAAATTGGTGGAGCTAATAAATTATCTTGAAACGAATCCGACAAGGCACTCATCTCATCTCCAATGGCTCCAGGCACTAAACGAACTAAAGTATCAGCTAAAACACAAGCGGCTAATTCTCCACCACTCAACACATAATCGCCAATACTAATTTCGTGAGTAACATATTTATCTCGAATACGCTGGTCAATTCCTTTGTAATGACCACAAATTATCATGATATTTTTTAAGGTCGAAAGGCTATTAGCCATAGGCTGATTTAAAGTCTTACCATCCGGAGTCATATAAATTATGGCATCGTAAGTTCGTGCGGCTTTAAGCTCTTCTATACATGCCGACAATGGCTCACAACGAAGTATCATTCCTCCACCACCGCCATATGGATAATCGTCTACACTCTTATAGCGCCCGATTCCATAGTCGCGTAAATTTATGAGGTTAATGCTAACTAAACCTTTTTCCTTCGCTCGTTTTACTATGCTATGTTCAAGTGGACTCGTTAAGAGTTCTGGTAGAACGGTGATTATATCTAACCTTAAACTTTCCATACGCTGCAAAAGTAATAGAATCTACGCTTTAATCCTTCAAAAATTCTCTAAACCACAATCCACTATCTTTTATGGTACGTTTTTGAGTTTTAAAATCTACATGCACAAGGCCAAATCGTGGATGATATCCCTCCGCCCATTCAAAATTATCCATTAAGGTCCACGCAAAATATCCATGCACCGGAGCGCCTTCTTTTATCGCTCTTAATACTTGTTCTAAATAGCGTTGATAATAAGAAACTCGCTTATAATCGTGCACCCCTGTCTCTTCCACTGTATCAGGGAAAGCGGCCCCATTTTCGGTTACTAATATGCGTTTAATCTTATATTCGTTCGTTAAACGCATTAATAATTCATATATCCCTTCTGGATATACTTCCCAATTCATTTCGGTTATATCATCTGGATTATTCGTGAGTTTTTTAGCTTTAACCTGGTTGGCCCACATAATAGGCGGAAACCAATCGTATTTAGCTACTACTCTAAAATAGTTTTGAAGGCCTATAAAATCGAAGTCGAACTTCACTTTTTCCATATCACCTTCTTCCACATATTTATGTATGCCTTTTAAAAATTTCCATGCATCTGTTGGGTAACCTTTGCCTAAAATTGGATCTAAGAATAAGCGATTTAACATAGCATCCATACGTGCAGCCGCCTTTATATGCGCCTTAGTTTGCTTTTTAGGATGCACGGCACTCATACTTACCGTAGTTCCTATATTGGCATCTGGAATAATAGAGCGAATAATTCTTCCTCCCTCGGCCTGACAAATAGTGGCATAATGCGCAGCACGCAAGAATTTTTGAGGAGCAATTTTACCAGGAGCATGCATACCAGCTAAATAACCTAGCGCTGTAAAAGAGGCTGGTTCGTTTAAAATCATCCAATTTTTGACTTTGGCTCCATATTCATTGGCCAAGAAAGTCACATATTCATTAAACCATTTCAAGATTTCTCGGTTAGCCCAACCACCTTTATCTTCAAGAGCTTGAGGCAGGTCCCAGTGAAAGCAAGTTATCCAAGGTTCCACACCTTGCTCAAGACAAGTATCAATAACGCGGTGGTAAAAATCTACACCGGCCTGATTAATTTCGCCAGTCCCCTTGGGGAATATACGCGGCCAAGAGATGCTAAAGCGCTTAACATCGAAATTCATAGACTTAACTCGCTCGATGTCTTCGGCATAGCGATGGTAGAAGTCGCAAGCTACATCACCATTATCGTTATTTTTAATTTTCCCCTTTTTATGCGTGAAGGTATCCCAAATGCTTGGGCCTTTGCCATCTTCATTCCAAGCACCTTCAATTTGATAGGAAGCGGAAGCTACTCCCCACTTAAAATCATTGCCAAAGTCCGATTTTTTAAAGGGAATATTAGACTCTAAATTTACGAAATTGCTAGGCATTATATGTAAACCCGCTCCTGCACCTAATGATAATTTTGCGAAATCTCTACGCTTCATAGTACTGTGTTAAGAGCCCTAAGATAATAACTTAGAATAGATATTTAGAAATGCTAAAGTCTCTAATAATTCTAAGTATCCAAAAGCTATACTATATTTGTAGAAGGATTACATCCTTAATTACATGAAAAATAGTATTCTCTTCTGCGCACTAATCATTGGATTTGTAATAAAATCTCAATCTCAAAACCCTATTACGTATGGCGAATTTTCAGGCAATAGCTTAGAGGCTATGGCAGCTGGAACCTTGTCTCAAAATGGGTATATGTTTACCTTAAAAGCAAAAGATAGCGTAGCTATATCAGGCATTACTGCACCTTTTGAACCGGGGTTTTCTTGGATTTACGTATTTAAGAAAATGGGAGCTAGTCAAGGTTTTGAAACCGACACGAACGCTTGGACTAAAGTCGATAGTGTGTTTGCCATGAATTACGACGAAAATTATATCACCTTTACTTTTCCTCAAAAAGACATCGTAAAAAATGGAGAACAAATTTCGTATTATTTATACGTAAAACACCTATCTCAGGCCTATATACGCTATAACTACGGATCTACAACAAATGCTATTCAAACTCAAAACGAAGATTTGATATTATATCAAGGATCGGGTGTATTAGGTTATTTCCAACAAGCCTTTTCAGATAGAAAATTTGCAGGAACAATACATTATACAAAAGCTGCGAAATTTAGCTGCGACACAATAAATTCTTTGGGTCATGGCACTACGAATTTAAAAGGATTTATATTTAATATTAAGGCTAAAGACAAGCATATTGAGCTGAATCAACTATATACTAAAATGAAAGTATTAGACACTTGTGCTAATTTGCGGATCTATACTAAAACAGGAATTTATCAAGGATTTGAAAATGATAGTGCTAGTTGGACATTAATGGCAACAAATAAAATTTGTAATACAGATACACTTGTTTCACAGGCCATAGCATCCAACTTAAACATAGTGGTTCCAGCAGGTGAAAGCATGGCTATACGTGTAGTTTTTGATGAAAAGAATCAACGAGCACAATTTTTACAATTCGATGAAAATATAAACGAAGAAAATAGTTTTGAAAATGAACTGGCCGAAGTGAGCGCTGTTAGAGGACTCACTGGAGTATTTGAAGATGATGGGATGACTTATTTTTTAAATGGGCATATTGGACTTTGCGAAAAACAATTTCAAAGTTTGAATGAGTCAGAATTTGGTAAAATATCCATATATCCCAATCCAAGTAGCCAAAATATAGTTATAGAAAGTGCCTTAAATTGGGAAGAGCTTGAGATTGCAAACATAGATGGGCAGATACTAAAAAGGCACCATATTTCTGAGGGAAAAAGTATAGATATTAGCGACTTAAAGGCTGGAATTTATATACTAAAATCAGGCCACAAAACAGCCAAATTCATTAAATTATAGGGATTTAAGGTGTTGTACAATTATATAGTACTATACAGTTACAAAATACGAATTATAGATGTTTAAAAACGGGCGTGGGCGGGCGAAGATTTCCACATTGAGCGTGGTGACCGGCTTTCGCCTCAAACTCCTCTCCCCAAGAATCTTGGGGGCGGCTCAATCCGGCACGCGGTTAAAGGGCTATTTTCAATTTAAGTTTTTATACTTAAAACAAACTTATAAGTTACAAAAACTAAAAGTTTTAATAAGCGATTTTCAGAAAATTTAATTTAGACACGCCTAAATTTTTCACTGCAAATTTAGTTTCTCCTAAACTTTGCCAAAGTTTCAAACTTTGGCAAAGTTAGGCCCCCCCAATTAAATTTTCAAGCACATAGTCAGTATTTTTATCTAACCGTCAAAAATTGTATTTTTTTTTAAATTTAAACTCTCTTTTCCCAACTTCGTTGAACGTCCTGCGTACTTAAAAACCACATAGTAAGCACTGCGCCAGCAAAAAACTCTGCGTAACCTTTGCGTCCTTTGCGGCTCTGCGGTGAATACATCTACGTATTAACCCAAAATTGAAAATACGCCTTTAATATGCGTGCCAGATACCCGCCGTGGTGATAGGCACGTAGTGCCGTACATCCCAAGGGTAGCTGGTGACAACCTTAAATTGGAACTAAGCCTTGCCCACGCCCTTATTATCTTTATTATTACTTATACCTGCCACCATAATCTTTTATTATTCATCCATTTAAACTTTCAATAGCTTTTAAACACGAGCGCTTATTTTTTCTGTAGCAAATTAGTATCTTTGTATCGTGCCTGATAATTTAGATACTGTAAGAAATATATTCACCAATTATTTAGTGGAACAGGGTCATCGTAAAACTCCTGAACGATACGCTATTCTTGAGGAGATTTACTCTTTAACTGACCATTTCGATGTGGAGTCGCTTTATCAAAAAATGAAGGACAAAAAATATCGAGTTAGTAGGGCTACTGTGTACAATACCTTAGATATTTTATTAGAATGTAAGCTAGTTCGTAAACACGAATTTGGCGAAAATCGTAGTCGATACGAAAAATGTTACGGCTCTACCCAACACGATCACCTGGTTTGCAGCAATTGCGGTAAGGTTCTTGAATTCTGTGACCCACGTTTACAGCAAATTCAGAATATGGTTGAAGAAATCTTTAAATTTAAAGTCATTGAGCGCTCTTTAATCCTTTATGGTTTATGCGACAATCCTGAGTGCAGATCTAAAGAATTAGCTCATCAAGCTTAAATATGCATTTATTAGAACCTCATTATAATTGGCGCAATATTTACAGAGCCGAAGATGATGAAAACTCGCCCTTCTATGGCAGAGAATATAGCGAATTCTATTTCGAAAATTCTATTTATAACTACTATATCCACCCGCAATGGGACGAATTTGGTTCTGCAACCCTTTATACCAAGATTTTATATGCCGACTATATTCAAGAATATGCCATTCTTGAGTTCATTGGCGAATGGAATGACGTGCTCTATAACGATATTAAATTTCTGAAAAGAGAAGTTATAGAAGTACTACAAGATGCTGGAATTAAGCACTTCATCTTAATTGGTGAGAATATATTGAATGCTTTTCCGCAAGATGACGACTATTATGCTGAATGGGCCGAAGAAGTGGAAGATGGATATATTTGTTGCATTAATTTTAGAGAGCATGTTTTGAAGGAATTTCAGCGCTATGGCTTAAGTCCGTACCTTCACTGGGGTGGCGAACTCGATAATTTAAACTGGCGTACCCTGACTCCGCCAAATTTATTTAAAAAGATTTCTGATATTGTTCAGCATAGATTGGGCTAATATGAATTCCATTTTATTTATACTTTTTGCCGTAACCATTCCTTTTATTGCCGAATTTCTTTGTAAGAAATGGAAATTCTTTTCCTATTTAGGGAATGTGGTGCTATGTTATTTAATTGGGATTCTGCTGGTCAATTTTGGTGTTATTAAAGGGGACGATGAATTAAGAGAAATTTTAAGTTCCATTTCAGTTCCTTTAGCAATTGGCTTGTTATTATTAACTGGCGATTTAAAGTCTTGGTTTAAGTCGGCCCCAAAAGCTGTATTATCTTTTTCATCCCTAATTGTTTCCACGCTTACTTTTGCTACTCTCGGATATTATCTATTTAACGATAAAATAGAGGGCGCCTCGTATTATGCAGGCTTTTTTTCAGCGGTTTATACGGGAGGCTCGGCAAACATGGCTGCGGTAAATATGGCAACATCAGCCCCGAAAGGTTTATACGACATAGCCATGATAGCCGATGTGGTTTTAGGTGGTTTCTTCTTAATTTATACCATGGGAATTGCACCTCATCTTTATAAAAAACTACTTCCAGCTACGCCGATTGAAACAGCTCCCGAAATTCAAGAATATAAATTTTCGATCTTAGAACTGTTGAAAGGCATAGGCTTAGTAGCTATTGCAACGGGAATTGCTGCCGGAATTAGTTTTCTATTCTTACAGAAAATTGAAGGCGGAATATTAATTATGGTGCTCACTACTCTTTGTGCGATTTTCTCGCTTTCGCCTAAGGTTAGAAGCTTAGAAAGTAGCAAAAAAGGTGGCGATTATTTCTTATTACTATTTGCAACAGTAATGGGATTAAGTAGCGATCTCAGTTTATTTGAATGGGACGCCTTAAATGTATTGTACTATATGGCATTTGTAATGCTTGGAAGTATGTTTTTGCATTTAATACTATCCATTTTATTTAAAATTGATAGAGATACCCACCTCATAACCAGTACAGCTGGAGTTATGAGTCCGCCCTTTATACCTGGCGTTGCAGCAGCATTAAAAAACAGAGGTATATTAATGACAGGATTAACTGCCGGAATTTTAGGCAATTTAATAGGAACTTATTTAGGTATATTAATGGTACAATTTTTCAAGTAATGCAGCATCCACAATTAAATTTACCCGCATGTTCACTAAGAATAAAGGAAGAAGATAACGTAAGTAAAGTTTATGATGTTATCCGGAAGAAGTGGTATGTATTAACCCCAGAGGAATGGGTTAGGCAGCATTGGATACATGCATTAATAGATTTTGCAAAATATCCAGCTAGTTTATTTGAAATTGAAAGTGCGATAGATTTCAATGGAATGAAGAAGCGATTTGATATAGTAGTAAGGAATAAAGACCTGAGTATATTCTTATTAATAGAATGTAAAGCTCCGGAAGTTGCTTTAACAGAAGACACCTTATTACAAGCAAGTAAATATGCCAAGATATTAAAACCAGAATACATATTTCTGAGTAATGGATTGCAACATGTACAATATCATAACCGTGGTGGAAGCTTAGATTTAATGCAAGGAATTCCCACTTACAAACATTAACAAATTAGGGCATCTTTAAAGTAAAAAAGACTATTATCTTTGTAGCAACAGCTAAATAAAAAGTCATGTTAGAATTATTAAAAAAGTTTGAAGAAAAACAACCCGAGATAGTGTTTCATTGGAAAGATTCAGAAACCGAAGCTGAAGGTTGGGTAGTAATAAACTCTTTACGCGGTGGCGCTGCAGGCGGTGGTACACGTATGCGTAAGGGATTAGACCGTAGAGAAGTTGAATCGTTAGCTAAAACGATGGAGGTTAAATTCAGCGTAGCTGGACCTGCCATTGGTGGAGCTAAATCAGGTATAAATTTTGATCCAAATGATCCTCGTAAAGGTGATGTATTAAAACGTTGGTTTGCTGCTGTTATTCCATTATTAAAAAATTACTATGGTACAGGTGGCGACTTAAACGTAGATGAAATTCATGAAGTAATTCCAATTACCGAAAGTTATGGTCTATGGCATCCACAAGAAGGTGTAGTTCGTGGTCATTTTAATCCAAGAGATAATGAATTAATCCACATCATTGGGCAATTACGTCATGGTGTTTCTAAAGTATTAGACGATGCTAATTATTCTCCAGCACCAGAACGTAAATACGTAGTTGCTGATATGATTACAGGTTATGGAGTATCTGAATCTATTCGTCATTACTACGATTTATTTGGTGGAGATATTAAAGGTAAAAAAGCAATCGTACAAGGTTGGGGTAATGTTGCAGCTGCTGCCGCATATTACCTTTCACAAAACGGTGCTTTAATTACAGGTATAATTGATAGAGAAGGTGGATTAATTAACGAGAATGGGTATACATTCGAAGAAATTAAAACTTTATTCTTAAATAAAGATGGTAACAAGTTAAAAGCTGAGAACTTAATTCCATTCAACGAATTGAATGAGAAAATTTGGGATGTAAAAGCTGATATTTTCGTTCCTTGTGCAGCTTCTCGCTTAGTTACTAAAGACCAAATTGAACGTTTAATTAAAGGTGGTTTAGAAGTAGTATCTTGTGGAGCTAACGTTCCATTTGCGGATCCTGAAATCTTCTTAGGTCCTATTGGTTTATTTGTAGATAATAATGTGAGTTTAATTCCTGACTTCGTTGCAAACTGCGGTATGGCTCGCGTATTCGCATATTTAATGCAACCAAGAGCTGAGTTAAGCGACAATGCAATTTTCCAAGATACTTCAAATGTTATTCGTCATGCTCTTGTGAAAGTAAGAGATATGAGCGATAGCAAAATTGGTATTACTCAAAGAGCATTTGAAATTGCGCTTAAGCAATTAGTTTAAAAACTAAAAACAATTAAATAGAAAAAGGAAGTCAATATTTGGCTTCCTTTTTTTTGTATATTATGGCCGCTAAACAAAACTTAAGCAATGGAAATATTATTGATTTCTTTATTTATTATAGGTTATGCTGCCATAGCATTCGAACACAGTATTAAAGTAGATAAAGCAGCATCCGCATTAATTTTAGGAGTACTTATTTGGACAGTGGTGATATTAGCAGGATACACGCTTATTCCCGATGATCAACTAGGACTACGCGTTTATCTCGACAAACTACTTATAGAAAACAAGCTTGACCCAAGTTTAAGCATTACTGATTTTAAGCATCAATATATTGAATATGGTTTAGTTGAATATTTGGGCGAAGTTTCACAAATCTTGTTCTTCCTTATAGGCGCAATGGCCATAGTTGAAGTAATTGATATTCATAAAGGTTTTCAATTTATAACTGATCGAATTAAAACCACCAATGCAGTAAAACTTCTATGGATTATCTCAGTATTGACATTTTTTCTTTCAGCAATATTAGACAATCTAACAACTACCATTGTAATGGTATCGTTGATAAGAAAACTTATAGAAGACCAACACAAACGTTGGTTTTATGCAGGTATTATTGTTATCGCTGCAAATAGTGGTGGAGCATGGAGTCCAATTGGAGATGTAACGACAACTATGCTTTGGATAGATGGTCAAATAACCGAATCGAATATAGTACTTGAACTTATTCTCCCAAGTATTATTGCACTATTAATACCGCTATTTATACTAAGTTTCACTCTAAAGGGAGACCTTAAAAGACCCAAAATTGCGGATATTCCAACCTTGCAACATAAACCTATTGATATTACTCAAAAAGAAAGTTTTTTGGTGTTAATTACAGGAGTGGCTGGACTTATATTCGTTCCTGCTTTTAAATTAATTACGCATCTCCCTCCTTTTATGGGAATGATGTTGAGTTTAGGAGGATTATGGATAGTTACTGAAGTTCTCCACAAAAAGAAAGAACAAGGACACTATTTATCTGTAATATCTGGATTACGTAAAGTAGACATGGCTTCGGTATTATTCTTTTTAGGAATTTTATTAGCCATTGGTGGTTTGCAAATCACAGGATTATTAAGACATTTAGCAACATTTTTACAAGATAATATAGCAGATTTAAACATTCTGAATATTATAATAGGGGTATTATCAGCCATAGTCGACAATGTTCCTTTAGTAGCTGCAGCACAGGCTATGTTTAATGTGGAAACTACTGGCCCTTTTGCTACTGATGGAACGTTTTGGAATATGCTTGCCTATTGCGCCGGTACTGGAGGTAGTATTTTAATTATTGGTTCTGCGGCTGGTGTTGCTGCAATGGGAATTGAAAAAATAAGTTTTGGTTGGTATTTAAAACATATAAGTTGGTTAGCTCTTTTAGGCTATTTAGCGGGAGCTATAACATATATACTAATTCAATAAGGCAAAGAAAAGACCGTCGAAATGACAGTCAAAAAAAAATGGCAAGTTACTTACATCGCACCGCTACGACCTCCTATCCTTGCTACCTTCCGATCCTGGGGAGTTTCGGAGGGAGACTGGTCGTGTAAGACTTGCCGCTGCAAAGGTAATAAAACAGTTGTGAATTGAGAAAAAAATTATTCGCGTTCCCGTAAATTATACGCAATAGCCTTTTTATCAACACAAAAAAAAGGAGATTTACTCCTTTTCTTTTACTAAAAAACATCTATAATCTATATTCGAAATCTCGAATAAGGTGTCATTTCTGAGCTTAAAATACCAAGTTCTTTGTTGTTCAGGTATTACTAAAGTATCTTCTCCAATAAATTTTGCATTGAATTGCACTTCGTCGCGAACAGAGATATACTTCTCTAATACCGTTCTATCTGGTAGTACTTCAATATGCTCTAACAAGATACATGAGTTATCACGCTCGGTGTATTTACCTACAAATTGTTTAGGAGTACATCCCATCAAAATGGAGCCAATAATTAAAGTAGCAAAAGTACCTTTAAAATTACGCATTAGCTGCTTTTTTCTTTTTTGTATTTGCAGTATCTCTTTCATTTTTAAACTCTAAAGATTTTTTAATGAAATCAATAAATACTGGATGAGGATTCAATACAGTACTTCTATATTCTGGGTGGAATTGCACCGCAGTAAACCATCTATGTCCAGGTATTTCAACTATTTCAACTAATGACTTTTCAGGATTAACACCTGTAGCAACCATTCCAGCCTTTTCATAATCTTTTAGGTACGAATTATTAAACTCGTAACGGTGTCTGTGTCTCTCGCTTATATATTGTTCTTTATATGCTTCAAAGGCATTGGTACCTTGATTGATTTTACAGCTATAAAGTCCTAAACGCATAGTGCCACCCTTTTCAGTCACATCTAACTGATCTTTTTGAAGGTGAATAACCGGATATGAAGTATCAGGATTCATTTCCGTTGAATTTGCATCTGCAAAACCTAATACATTACGACCAAATTCAATTACAGCACATTGCATCCCTAAACATATACCAAAGAATGGTACGTTGTTAGTACGTGCATATTTTATAGCTTTAATTTTACCTTCTATACCACGTGAACCAAAACCAGGTGCAACAAGAATTCCATCTAAATCACCTAATTCACGTGCTACTTCCTCATCAGATAACTCTTCAAGGTCTTCGCTATGAATACGAATAATATTCGTTTTTAATTTATTCTTAACTCCAGCATGAACTAATGCTTCATGAATAGAGATATAACTATCTTTCAATTCGACATATTTACCAACAAGACCAATATTAACTTCACCAGTTGGATTTTTAAAATCGTGTAAGAAAGCTTTCCATTCTACCATTTCAGGATCTTTCTTAATCGGTAAATCTAATTTTTTAAGAACAACTTTGTCTAGTTTTTCTTCTTTTACAAAAAGAGGAACATCGTAAATAGTATCGGCATCGATTACTTCAATTACCGATTCTGTGTCTATATTACAGAATAAAGCGAGTTTACGACGTAAATCGTTATCTATACTAAATTCTGTTCTACAAGCTAAAATATCACATTGAACTCCAGCTTCAAGAAGCATTTTAACGGAGTGTTGAGTAGGTTTGGTTTTAACTTCACCAGAAGTAGAAAGGTAAGGTAAAAGGGTAAGATGAAGAACAATTGCGTTATCTTGGCCCAATTCCCATTTAAGTTGACGTACAGCTTCAATATATGGGAGCGATTCAATATCTCCCACTGTACCACCAATTTCGGTAATAACCACATCGTATTTACCTGTTTCGCCTAGTAATTTAATACGACGTTTAATTTCGTCGGTAATATGTGGGATAACTTGAACGGTTTTACCTAAATAATCGCCTCTACGTTCTTTTTGAATTACATTCAAATAAATTTTACCAGTAGTTACGTTATTAGCTTGAGAGGTAGAAACGTTAAGGAAACGCTCATAGTGACCAAGGTCTAAGTCGGTTTCTGCACCATCGTCGGTTACGAAACACTCGCCGTGTTCATATGGATTTAAAGTACCTGGATCTACGTTAATGTATGGGTCGAATTTTTGGATTGTTACAGAGAAACCACGTTCCTGCAATAATTTACCTAATGACGCGGCCATTATTCCTTTTCCAAGCGATGAAGCTACGCCTCCCGTTACAAAGACATACTTAGTCTTACCCATAAATTTAGCTTTTTGATAACGGGATACAAAGATAAAGAAAATTTCGCCTCTGTCAATCTTATTTGTAAAATAAAAAAGGTCGGTATTTAAACCGACCATTTTTCTAATATGTATAGTAATAATTATTAAACATTAAAGCGGAAGTGCATAATATCGCCGTCTTGAACAACATATTCTTTTCCTTCCACGCTTAATTTTCCATTTTCTTTACATGCAGCTTCAGAACCATATTTAATGAAGTCTTCGTATTTAATAACTTCAGCACGAATAAATCCTTTTTCGAAATCAGTATGAATTACTCCAGCAGCTTGCGGTGCTTTAAAGCCTTTTTCTATAGTCCAAGCTCTTACTTCTTTCACCCCAGCTGTAAAGTAAGTTTCAAGATTTAATAATCTGTATGCTGCTTTAATTAGACGGTTAACCCCTGGTTCTTCTAATCCAACTTCTTCTAAGAACATCATTTTCTCTTCGTATGTTTCTAAGCTAGCAATATCACTTTCTAAAGCAACTGCCAACACAAGAACCTCTGCATTTTCGTTTTTCACGGCCTCTTTAACAGCTTCTACATGTTTATTTCCTGATTTAGCAGATGCTTCGTCTACATTACATAAATATAAAACCGGCTTGTCGGTTAATAAACCTAAATCTGAAATTAATTCTCTATCTTCAGGAGAAATAGGAGCCGAACGAACGCTATTACCAGTTAATAAATGAGATTTAATAACACTAAGAACTTCAAACAATTTCTTTGCATCTTTATCACCACCTGTTTTAGCTTGTTTTTCGACACGTTGAATTCTTTTCTCAATTGTATCTAAATCTTTTAATTGAAGCTCTGTATCTATAATTTCTTTGTCGCGAACTGGATCTACACTACCGTCAACGTGCACGATATTATCATTTTCGAAACAACGTAACACGTGAATAATTGCATTACATTCTCTAATATTCGAAAGGAACTGGTTTCCTAAACCTTCTCCTTTGTGCGCCCCTTTTACTAAACCAGCTATATCTACAATTTCAGTAACTGCTGGTACAATTCTTTCGGGATTAATAAACTTTGCTATATGATTTAAACGCTCATCTGGCACTGTAACAGTTCCCACATTGGGTTCAATAGTACAAAATGGAAAGTTCGCAGCCTGAGCTTTAGCACTTGATACACAGTTGAATAATGTTGATTTTCCTACATTAGGCAATCCAACAATTCCGCATTTTAGAGACATAGTTCTTATTTTTAAAGGCGCAAAGATAGTCAGAAAGTTCCTATTCAACAATCTATGACTGAACCTTGATTTTTACACCCTTATCCTGAATTATGGCATGGTGCATTTTTGCTAATCTCACGAACTTTGTATCAAATATTTAAGTTATGAAATTTGTAATTGACAGATCAGAAGAAAGAGGGCATGTATGCCTTGGGTGGTTGGATAGTAAACATAGTTTCAGCTTTGGGCAATATTACAACCCTTCTAAAATTAATTTCGGATTACTCCGAGTTTTAAACGATGATAAAATTTCGGGCGGACAAGGCTTCGGGATGCATCCACACGAGAATATGGAAATTATTACCATTCCTTTAAAAGG
>DATCKI010000119.1:0-3884 GCA_036562365.1 Bacteroidia bacterium
AGGTTAGAGAGAGGCCTTGAATCGCTTACAGTGTATTGTAAAAGTGTGTTACTATTACCTGCGCCATTTACAGTGCCAAGTAAATTCCAAGTTTCTAAATCTGTACTCCTTTCTACTATGAAGAAGTCGTTATTAACTTCAGAGTATGTACTCCAAGTTATTTTAATTTCATTTTGCTCGCATTTAGCGTCGAAACTAGCTAAATCAACAGGTAGTGGACTTGTATTTCCATTGCTATTTCCATGGAACCAGAATTCAGAGAATTCGTTGATTTCAAACTCTAAATAGCTAGAGTTTGGATTCGCAAAATCTTCGAATAAAGTAATTACATTACCTGTACTTTGAGATGCAATTATTTTGGATTCAGCTCCGTAAACACAGTTATCATCAAATGTCCCGTTAATTACATTTGGGTAATAGGAGTTTGAATATTTTCCTAAATGTAAGTTCGTGATTGAATTTGTTATGAAGTCGTCCCATTCACTTGCGTTATTATTAGCAAAATCAACTAAAGAATTTAGTTCATCTTTATCAATATATACGCGAACTACAACAGGATTGGTAGGCTGATTTTGTGGTATGATTGCAAAGTGACGTGCAAGTACAGCTGTAGAGAATGTCGCATTTGTAGTTTCGCACGCTTGTACATCGAATGGTCCATTATCTACATAAGAAACTACTTTTACTTCTCCTAAATTTTGCCCCATTGAGTTGATAGATACAGCAATTCTATCTTCTTTAATAAAATCTATAAATGTTGTACTGTTAACAATACAATTAGCAGTGTCTAAATGAGAAGCCAATTGTCGAGGCGCATCAGCAGGTTTAATAGTTAAAGTTGATCCCATTTGTGTAATACAAGGATTACCCGGATATGCTCCTTTAATGGTATAATCGATGGTACTACTCATAAAAGGTATTACAAAATCAATAGCCGAACCTGTACCAGCAATGGTTTGTACAGCGTTTAGAATATTATTTTGATATAAATAATAGTTTACTCCAACTTGTGAGTTACTTAGATGTATAATATTGTTAGAACCTCTACAAGTAGTTTCAGAGGTTGGGGTTACATTTTGAGGAACAGGAGGTACATATAGAGTGATGGTTTGAGTTGAAGCATAAGGGTAAACTTTGTTTCCATGCACTGCTGTTAAGCTTAAAGTGAAACTATAAGTTCCTGGAACTGTAATTCCAGTAATATCGGTATTAGGAGTATTAGGACTTGTAAAAGTAAATGGTCCAGGCCCAGTACCCGTCCATTGGTATGTTATTGTGATATCAGATCCCAATCCCCATGGATTTCCGTACGCAGAAATAGATGCAGCTGAACATAAATAAGGTTCAGAAAGGGTAGGGCTAACCGTTGGAGTTCCTCCTGCAGCATTTATTTGTGCAAAACTAAATACTCCGTTCCCTCCAGAACAACTCGCAACTTGGATAGAACCAAATCGAATCATCCTGTTAGAGTTACAAGGATTTGCAGTACTAAAAGTACCTCCGGTTTTAAAAATAATTCCAGAACCAACCCCCAAATCCCAAATGAAATTACCTGTCCACTCAACTCTTGCGTTGTTTTCAACAATAAGGGTTATAGCGCCTTTTGAAGTCCAATTAACTGCAGCGTTTACATATAAGGTAGCTCCATTGGTAACTCGGATTACGCCATTGCAGGCATCCGGATTAAAAGCAGATAAATTAGTATTTGACGAAATTACGCATTCAGCATATGATGCAATCGTCATAAGACACATGATAAGTGTCAGCGGTAGTTGGGGGATTATGTTTTTCATAGTTTGGGGGGGAAACTAGATTGCAAATATATGCTAAAAAATCATATTTTATGTTGTTTTTTACATTGAATTTTTGCTTAATTGGTATAAATTCAGGGTTTTTCTTCCTGAAAGTTCGATAAAAAGGGGGGGGAGCCTGTTTGCTTAATTTTCCGATATGAATAAAGCTTTTCATTTTTTAACATTTTAAACCTAATTTTGCTCCATAAAATCAAGCCAAAATTGAAAATTGGAGTAATTTCGGATACACATAGTTCATTAGATCCTCGTTTTTACGAATTCCTTAAAGATTGTGATGAAGTATGGCATGCAGGTGATATTGGTGACGCTAAAATAGTGGACGATTTAGAGGCATTTAAACCTTTAATGGCCGTTTATGGTAATATTGACGACGCTAAAATGCGATTGCGCTATCCGTTAAATGCCATATTTGAGCGTGCAGGACTAAAAATTCTTATAACTCATATTGCCGGTTATCCTGGTAAGTATAATGCTCGAGTAAAAGCTTTGATTTTAAAAGAAAAACCACATATAGTTGTAGTGGGGCATTCGCATATACTAAAAGTTATCTACGATAAAGATTTACAACACTTACATATAAACCCCGGTGCTGCTGGTTTACATGGTTGGCATAAAGTTAGAACGGCTATCCGTTTCGAAATTATAAATTCACAACCTACAAAGCTCGAAATATTTGAATTGCCCCGACATCTTTAATCCCTTGTAATTTTGGGCAATCTTCCGTTTCTTTGCAAAAAAATTAAGAGATGATTCAACGCATACAAAGCTTATATTTTTTGCTTGCTATCGTAATTTTAGTGGGCTTCTTATTTGTCCCAATTGTACATATTGTTGATACAGTAAGTGGTCTTAAGGCATCATTATCTGTGTTTTATATAGATCCTGTGACCAATGCTTTTTCTATAAGAAGTGCCTGGGGAAACGATAGTGATTTCTTCTCTGATGCATTATCTTATATCCTTTTAGGAGAGGTTTTTTCGACCACATTCTTACTAATATTTACCATCCTAATGTTTAAAGATAGAGCTAAACAACTACTATTTTCAAAAGTAGTAATGCTTTTATTAAGCGTTTTATCAGTACTTAGTTTAGTTTATTTATTTACTGTTAAGCCTTCGGAAGGTATAGAAGTTGATTATGTTCGCTCTTATGGAGCATTTTTCCCAATATTTGCACTTATAGCTACTTATTTTGGTTATAAAGGCGTAAAGTCTGACGACGAATTAATTAAAAGTGCAGATAGAATTAGATAAAAATGAAAGCAAGAACCTTAAAGAAAAATAAAGTCAATATTGTAACCCTTGGTTGTTCTAAGAATGTGTATGATTCGGAAGTATTAATGGGACAATTGCAAGCTAATGGCATGCAAGTAGTTCATGAATCTACACAAGATGATTTTAACGTGGTGGTTATTAATACCTGTGGTTTTATTGATAATGCCAAAGAAGAAAGTATTAATACCATTTTACGCTATGCCGAGGCGAAAAAAGAAGGCTATGTTGATAAGGTTTATGTTACAGGTTGTTTAAGCGAACGCTATAAAGACGATCTTGAATCTGAAATTGTTGAGGTAGATCGTTGGTTTGGTACACGCGAATTACCCGCTCTTTTGAAAACACTAAAGGCTGATTATAAAGCGGAACTTATTGGAGAGCGTTTACTTACTACTCCTCGCCATTTTGCCTATTTGAAAATCTCTGAAGGCTGCGATCGTCCCTGCTCTTTCTGTGCAATCCCTCTTATGCGAGGTAAACACGTAAGTAGACCAATTGAAGACCTTGTCCTTGAAGCTAAAAAATTAGCCGCTAATGGAACTAAAGAGCTTATTTTAATTGCTCAAGATTCTACCTATTATGGCTTAGATTTATATAAGGAAAGAAAATTAGCGGCATTAATGACCGCCCTAAGTGAGGTGGAAGGTATAGAGTGGATTCGTTTACACTATGCTTTCCCGAACGGTTTCCCTGATGATGTTTTAGATGTAATTAGAGATAATCCTAAAGTTTGTAAATATATAGATATCCCTCTGCAACACGTAAGTGATGGCGTACTTAAAAGTATGCGTAGAGG
>DATCKI010000126.1:0-20500 GCA_036562365.1 Bacteroidia bacterium
AAAGTTAAGGAGAAAGAAGTAAGGTGATTTATTCCTTATTTATATAGTCGCACGATGGAATCGCGTGACATTGTTTTTATAGTGAATATTATTTTCTAGAGGTGGTTTATAGTCACACGATGGAATCGTGCGACATATATGATTTATGAATTAAATTTTCCATTTACTAAAAATATATACTTACTATCTTATTGGTTTTACCGATTTTATGAGGGGTTGATTGTATTTGCTTGATTTTTAACACTTTTGTTTTGCTAAACATTTGGAAAATTGTATAGCTTAGCTTAGCTGTAATTATTAACCAACTTTTATTACAGATTATGAAAATCTTATCCAAATTTATCGTGGCTCTTGCAGTCCTAATGTTCTTTTCATGTAGCAAAGAAATAGACTCATTTAATCAATTAGAACCGAAGACTTTAATTTCAGGTGTTAATGTAAGTGTACAAAATGGAATGCTTTTTTTTCCTGATGCAATTGAGTATTCCAATTTTATAGAAAAGGATATTGCTGATAGTGTACTAACAATTTTAGGAGGCTATGATGGTTTTACTTCATGTTATGAATGGATGGAATCCAATGAAGTTAACTTTATGGGTAGTAAAGAAGTGGAAAGTGAGATTATATTAAAATTACTCAATAAGGATGGTTTAGTGCATATTCAAAACAAAGTATTTAGAATTAATGCATTAACAGAGACTGTGTACATGATTGATAGCTCAAGGGCTGGTAGCCCGGCTGCTATTGCTGCTTTAATTGCTGAAAGTGGGGATGGGGTGACAAGTGAAAGTGTGGAGCGTGATTTATACGAATTAAATGGTTTGCCTGAAACTAAGGCTGGTCCAGGAACTGGATGTCCAACTGTGGGTGGATCTGGAGGTGATAGAAAATCCGAAAAGAATTCCACACAATGTGGCTGTAATTCTCCCTGTTCTGTTAATGATAAGTTTTATGGCGTGGCTAGGTATAGGGCTTACGGAGTTTATTTTGAATTGGTGAATTATTCTACCATAGCTACATTAAATCTGTGCCCTAATTCAGGTATGCAAACCATATTTGCATCATGGAAAAGAAATGGTTCAGGTGCTTCGCAACAAAACATTTCTAATGTTTTTCAATATAATATATTGCCTTCATTTGGTTCAAGCACATCAGAAACCTATAGTTTTAAAGCAAATAAATATTATAAAGGGTCTAGGAGACTCTGCAATTTTGTTGTAGATGTAAGAGGTAAATGGAACACTACCACGTATGCAACCAATAATATAATTATTAAGCACAATTATGTGTATCCATAATAAAATTAGTTTTTTTCAATAAGGGCAAATTTGCCCTTATTTTTATTTCAATAAACCAACTTATGAAAGAAAACAGAATTATGAAGTACTTTTTACTATTAATTGTTCTTGTGTTACAGTCCTATCAATTATATTCCCAATGGGTTGTTAAAGCAAGGTTTGGTTTGGGTAGTCAAGACTTATACGGTGCACAAACTCGTTATATAGGAAGTAGAATAACACGTGACCAAAACCCTATTTATTTAGATAAAGGAGTTACAGTTTCACCTGTTAGACGATTGCCATACGGTGAGGTTACAAATATAAATTACCATTTTGGAGCAGAAGCTTCTTTAAATAAGAAAATTTGGTTTGGATTTAATGCAAATTTTAATTCCATGGTAGGAGTAGGACAAATATACAGAATGTATGGTCCGGCTCAACAGGCAAATTATTATGGACCAGACGTAGATGCCGATTTTGATTTTACACAAGAAGGATATTATGAAGAAAGTAAATATTCAGGTTCTATTATAGTAAGGCGATATCAGTTATTAGCAGGCTATTATTTTTTAAATTCAAGCCATTTTACCAAAGCTGCTAAAGGAAGTTCTAAAAACAAACCATTGTTCGAGATTGGAGCTTTTGGTGGCCTAAGTTTAATACATGTAAAAACGAAAGATATGTATGGTACAATTCCCATATTTGGTCCTACGGAAAGCATATTGTATGATGGTACTCCCATTAAAATGCATACATATTATGGAGCAATTAGACGTTATAATATCGGTCTTTCTGGAGGTGTGAATTTTAAATTAAATGTTCCCGGTAAGCATGAGATATTTACTTTTTCTTTTTGGTATGAGGAGCAATTTAAGGATATGGTTCGGTCTCTTTCGGTAGTAGATATAGGAGGGGTTGGGTACGTTAATGATTATTATGCCAAAGGTTCTCATTGGGGTTTTAAGTTCAGCTTCCCCGTTTTCTCCTACAATTTCACCAAGAAGAAGTTTTATAGAGACTGAAAATTACCTTTTATAGAATTATTTTCTTTTTTTCGAATTGAGATTTGAAGACTCTAACTTTAGCATAGTTCTCAACCTTGCTGAAGTTTACAACATAAAACCACTAAATTGAAAATGCGAGCTATACCTAGCCCGGATTGAAACGTTACCCCGCAGCGAAGCGAGGAGTTTAGTGGAAAGCCGGACTGTGCATCGATTGGTAAATAAGCGTTCAATGCTTCTAATTAAAATTTACCATTATTTTAATAATTATGCCCCACGAGATTTGCTATCTTTGTGACTCTTATGCAAGATTTGTCGCGTTTAGTTTCTGTTTGTGCCGCCCACTCTAGTGTTCAAGATCTTTTGAAGCATGTTGACGCCGGTAAAAACAGGTTGCACATTCAAGGTAGTAAGGGCTCGTTTAGTAGCATCTTGGCCATGCAGTGTGCCCAAAAATCTGATAAAACCGTTTGGATTATCCTCAACGATAAGGAAGAAGCCGCCTATTTTCTAAACGACCTTCAGAACCTAAACTCTGAAAAGCGTATCGCATTCTTCCCAGATAGTTACCGCCGCGGTTTTGCCTCCGATGATACCGATAACGCCAATGTAATGATGCGCGCCGAAGTGCTCGGGAAAATCAGCGCCGGTGAACTCGATATTGTGGTGAGCTACTCTAAAGCCCTGTCCGAAAAAGTTATCACCCGTAGCGCCCTGCAAGAACGCACCCTTACTATACACGAAGGCGAAAAGCTGGATATGGATTTTGTAATGGACGTGCTCATTGAATACGACTTCGAACGCGACGACTTCGTTTATGAACCCGGTTATTTTGCTATGCGAGGCGGACTTATTGACGTGTTTTCGTATAGCGAAGAATATCCTGTGCGTGTCGAATTTAGAGGCGATACCGTTCAGTCCATTCGGGCCTTCGATCCTGAAACTCAACTTTCTGTTAAGTCGCTACAAAAAGTCCAAATTGTTCCCAATATTGAAGATAAGAAAAGCAATGAACAACGCCTTTCTATACTGGAATACACAGGCGAAAATAGTATATTTATCGTTTTCGATGTTCCTGTTGCACAGCTTTCTTTAGATGATGCATATACTAAAGCGGAACGTTACTTAGCAGAGCGTGCCGCGCCCGTTCACAAGCCAGAGGCACACACGCTATACATGAGCGGTAAGGAATTTGTTTCGCATCTTTCTAAACAACGCGTAATCGAATTTTCGGTGAAACCTTACTTTACCGACTCTATTACGCATAGCTTTAAAATGGAGGTGCAGCCTCTTATTCAAAAGAATTTCGATTTGTTACTTGATACGATTATTTCGTATTCAAATAAGCAATTTATTAATATCATTTTATCTGACGACCCTAAGCAATTAGACCGAATTGATGCCATCTTCGAAGAATTAATTCCAAAGAAAGTAGGTAATTCTAACTTCGAAAAATTCTACCAACGCATGGACAAAGGTCTGAGCGAAGGTTTTGTTTGGGAAGAGGGAGCCATTGCCGTATGGTGCGATCATAAAATTTTTGATCGTTATAAACGCTTTAAACTGAAAGGGCAATTCAGCAAAGATCAAGCCATAACTCTAAAAGAGTTGGGCACGCTAAGTCCGGGTGATTTTGTTACACATATTGACCACGGAATAGGGCGTTTTGCTGGCCTTGAGAAATTTGAAGTTAATGGTAAAATTCAGGAATCGGTTAAGCTAATTTATAAGGATAATGATGTGCTTTATGTGAGCATTCATTCATTGCACCGCATTGCGCGTTATACAGGTAAAGAAGGCACGCACCCAACGGCTCATAAATTGGGCAGTGGTAAATGGGAAGCTACAAAAGCTAAAACCAAAAAACGCATTAAAGAAGTTGCCTTCGACCTCATAAAATTATATGCTAAACGTAAGTCGGAACCTGGATATGCCTATAGTAAAGATGGCTATTTGCAAAATGAATTGGAAGCTTCATTTATATACGAAGATACTCCAGATCAACAAAAGGCAACAGAAGATGTGAAACGAGATATGGAGCGTTCTTGGCCCATGGACCGACTTGTTTGTGGTGACGTAGGTTTTGGTAAGACCGAAGTGGCAATTCGTGCCGCCTTTAAAGCAGCATGCGATGGTAAACAAGTAGCCGTTTTAGTGCCAACAACTATATTGGCATATCAGCATTATAAAACATTTAAAAATCGTCTGAAAGATTTCCCTGTTACCATTGAGTATATTAATCGTTTTAGAAGTTCTAAACAGATTACGGATATACTTCATCGCTTAGCAGAAGGAAAAATTGACATTTTAATTGGAACGCATCGTGTAGTTGGCAAAGACGTTAAGTTTAAAGATTTAGGTCTTTTAATTGTAGACGAAGAGCAAAAATTTGGAGTAAGCGTTAAAGATAAATTGAAGACTCTACGTGCAAATGTAGATTCATTAACGCTTACTGCTACGCCTATTCCGCGTACCCTTCAATTCTCCTTAATTGGGGCGCGCGATTTATCTATAATTCGCACTCCGCCGCCAAATCGTTACCCAGTTAGTACCGAATGGGTAACCTTTAATGAAGAGATAATTAGAGATGCTATTCGTTACGAATTGCAACGTAATGGTCAGGTTTATTTTGTGCATAATCGTATTAACGATATCCAAGATATTGCGGGAATGATACAGCGTTTGGTGCCTGATTCAAAGATTAGAATTGCGCATGGACAAATGCCAGGAGATCAGCTCGAAGAAGTGATGTTGGGCTTTATTGAGGGCGAATTTGATATATTAATTGCTACTTCGATAGTAGAAAGTGGTTTGGATGTTCCGAATGCGAATACCATGATTGTAAATCAGGCGCAAAACTTTGGGTTGAGCGACCTGCACCAGCTACGTGGACGTGTAGGCCGAAGCAATAAAAAAGCCTTCTGTTATTTGATTACTCCACCCGAAATGGCCTTAACCGACGAAGGACGTAAGCGTATGCGTGCGATTACCGAATTTTCGGAATTAGGAAGCGGTTTCCAAATTGCTATGCGCGACCTTGATATACGAGGCGCTGGAGAATTATTAGGCGCTGAACAAAGCGGTTTTATTAGCGATATTGGGTACGAAACCTATCAACGTATATTGAACGAAGCGGTTCAAGAATTAAAAGAAACAGAGTTTAAAGAATTATATAAAGAGGAATTAGAAAATCCGAACCGTGAATGGGTGATGGATTGTGTGATTGAAACTGATCTGCAGATTTTAATTCCGGATGATTATGTAGATCAAACCGAAGAACGTTTATCTATATACAAAGAATTAGATAGTTTAGAAACGGAAGAAGAATTAGCGAAATTTAAAACCATGTTGGAAGACAGATTTGGCGACGTGCCTACCGAAACGCTTGGCTTGATGGAAGCAGTGCGGGTACGTAAATTAGCGCGTAAATTAGGTGTAGAAAAATTGAGCTTTAAGCGTAATGTTCTGAATCTGCATTTTACAAGCAATCCGAATTATTTCCAATCGGATGTATTTGGTAGAGTGTTGACTTTCTTACAAACAAGCATGCAAGGCGAAATGAAGCAAAATAAAGATCGTTTAAGTATCATATTCAGAGAAATAAATACCTTAGATGATGTAAAACAATTGCTTATACGCATGCATGGCGAAAAAGTTGAAAATGTCTAAAGAAAAATTACATATAGTAGTTTTAACCGGTGCAGGTATGAGTGCGGAGAGTGGTATAAAAACTTTCCGTGATGCTAATGGTTTGTGGGAAAATCACGACATTATGGAAGTGGCTTCTCCGCAAGGTTGGCATAAAAATAGGGCATTGGTTTTAGAATTTTATAATCAACGTAGATTGCAATTACAAGAGGTTAGTCCAAACGCTGGACATCTTGCTTTAAAAGAGTTAGAGAAACATTTTGATGTGAGTATAGTTACACAAAATGTGGATGATTTACATGAGAGAGCTGGAAGTTCGTATATACATCATTTGCATGGAGAGTTAGTTAAAGTACGTAGTACTTTAGATTCTAATTTAGTATATACATGGGGGTATAAGAGATTAGAGGAAGGTGATACATGTGAGAGGGGGAGTCAGTTAAGACCACATATAGTTTGGTTTGGGGAGTCGGTGCCGGCCTACCCTAAGGCAGAAGAAATATGTAGAAGTGCGGATGTATTGTTGGTAGTTGGTACATCTTTACAAGTGTATCCTGCAGCTGGATTGGTGCATTGCGTTCCGAGTACTTGTGAGGTATATTTAGTAGACCCACATGCCGATACATTGGCCTTTAATGGTAAAGTGAATGTACGAAAAGGCACAGCCGCGGTAGAATTGCCAAAATTAGTTTCAGAATTAGTGGAGAAATATGGATAAAGTACAGCACATATTGGTTATTCGATTTTCGTCGATAGGCGATATATTGCTTACTACACCTGTTTTGCGTTCCATAAAGTCGAAATATGGGAATAATTGTGTTTTACATTATGCTACAAAGAAGGAAATGTTGAAGTGGATTGATAATAATCCATATGTAGATCATTTTCATGCTTTGGAAAAAGGACAATCAGTTTCCAGTTTTGTAAAGAAAATTAAGTCGGAGCATAAAATAGATGCGATAGTAGACTTACATAGTAATTTACGTACATTCATCATAAAGCTTAATTTCATTTGTATTCCGAAAGCTTCATTCCCTAAATTAAATATACGAAAATGGATATATGTGAACTTTAAATGGGATCTTATGCCTAAAGTTCATGTTGTAGATAGATATTTTGAGGCGGTTCGATTTTTAGGAGTGGAGAATGATGGAAAGGGATTAGATTATTTCTTGCCTAAAGAAGCTGAGGAAAAAGCGTTGGCTATATTGAAAGAAAAAGGCATACATTCTTATACAGCTATAACCATTGCAGCCAAATTTGCAACAAAAGCTTTGCCAGTAGAAAAGTTTGAGGAATTGTTGAATCAAATTAAAGGCAATGTAATTTTATTAGGCGGACCAGAAGATATGCAAAAGGCTGAGGCTATTATGAAATTGGTTTACAATAGAACGGACGTATATAATCTAGTTGGTGTTTTAAGTCCGAGCGAATCTGCGGCTATGATAAAACATGCGAATAAAGTAATAGCGCATGATACAGGATTGATGCATATGGCTGCAGCCTTTAAAAAAGACATGACAGTAATTTGGGGTAATACAACGCTGGCCTTAGGCATGGGGCCATATTTACCTAGTGGAGTAAAATCAGCAACGTACAAAGAGGTACAAGATTTAAGTTGTAGACCTTGCAGTAAAATAGGTTATAAAAAATGCCCTAAAGGACATTTTGCTTGTATGATGAATCAAGATTTCAGCGATTTAGCCGAATAATTCTTCAATATTTCCTTTAATTTTATCAGATAATTCGTCTGTTGGTAAGTCGTTATCATCAGGGCCGAATGGGTCTTCAATTTCTTCAGCTAGGAGTTCCATACTTACAAGGATGTAAAAGATAAAAGTGGCAATAATTGCTGACCAATATCCGAAAATTGAAATGAATGCAAGTGGAATAGTAGAAACGTAGATAACGATGAATTTCTTAATGAATAAGCTATAAGAGAATGGGATTGGAGTAGCTTTAATACGTTCGCATGCACCAAGACTATTCAAGAAATTATTCAGGTTTGTGTCGAGACGTTTATAATCTTCGTTAGTTATTTGTCCGTTTCTATTTAATATATATAATTTTTGTTGCATTAATTGCACAATTGCAAGAGGGATATGTTTTTTAGAAGATATTATTTTAAATTCTTCTGGAGTAAGGTCTAAATTTGAGATAATTGCACCTGTACGAAGATGATCTTTACAAGCAAAAGGGAAGTTAGGGATCATTCGTTTAAAGAAAGCTCTATCCTCTTCATCTTTAAGGATAACACTTAATTTACTTCCGAAGTTTCTAGAGTCGTTTACCAATTCTCCCCATTTTCTACGGCCTTCCCACCAACGATCATAAGCCGTATTTGTTCGGAATACAAGTAAAAGGGAAATTACAAAACCTATGATAGAGTAAACAGTAAGGAGATTGTCGAATTGTCGAGCATTTGGGAAATATCTCATTACTATATAATCTATTGCCAAGGTAAGGAAGAAAATGTAAAGCATTTCTTTCCATAGCATACGCAGGGTATCGCTTTTATGGAAGGCAAAGATTAACTTTATCCAGTTTTTAGGATTGTAGGTGATCATCTATTTTTCTTTATTCTTTTTAGAGGATTTAGATTTTTGTTTTAGGTCTTTAGTTGGAACCGAGATCCAATAATGGTTTTTAGGGTTGTTCATAGCTAATTTTAATCGATAGTCTTTAGTAATTAGGGTAACATCGAGGTTGAATGTGGTATAATAATACACATAAAAAACGGCGCCTAAATGTAGACTATCAGATTCGCTATAATCGATAACTAGTTGTTTTTGTTTGTTTAAGTCGTAATAACGTATGCCTTTTTCGCTAAAATAACTGTAATCATTTAATAAATTTTCTCCAGTTTTGTCGTACACCATATGAACTTCATAACCAAATGGTGCAGTTCCGTCTGACTGAAAAGCTGGGAAAATATTTACCACTATATTATCTAGAGAATCTAGATAAACGTATTGATTATAATTGATTCTTGGGTTAGAAAGTCTATTAGCGTGAAAAGAGAAAGCATTATCAAGAGCTCTTGAATAATTTGCGCAAATTTCTTGATGAATATCCTCTTTTGTTTCTACAATATTATTGCTTTGATCAACGGTAAAGTGATATTTAGCTTTGTACAAATTGTTTTCAAATTTACCATAAACACAATGTGGTTTATTTTCATTATCGAAATAAATAAACCAATGACGTCCTAAGCCTTCCATTGCATCAGGTCCCTTTTTCATAATGCTATCGGTAGTATGCCACGCAATATTGTCGTAATATTTCAAAAATTTAGAGATAGCTGTGTATCGTTCTAAATCTTTTAGAATAGCATTACCTTGAGCAAATGTATATAGTGGTGATAGTATAAGGGAAAGAGATACTATAAATAGTCTTATCAATTTCATATAGTGTTGTTAGGATGAAAGTGTAAAAATACAATTTTAGCCTTTGCTTTACCTATTACTTCTGCAATTTCTGCTTCTGAAGCTTCTTTTATGCGAGCTACTGATCTAAAATGCATTAATAAAGCCTCCGAAGTTTTCTCTCCAATTCCTTTAATTTCGCTAAGTTCGGTCTTAATTAAACCTTTTTCATGACGTTTACGATAATTCGTGATACCAAAACGGTGAGCTTCGTCGCGTAATTGTTGTATAATTTTAAGTGATTCCGATTTTTTATCTATATACAAAGGCAAAGAATCGCCTGGGTAATAAATTTCTTCTAATCTTTTTGCTATGCCTATAATTGCGATTTTACCCATTAAATCAAGTTTGCGTAAAGAATTAATTGCTGCACCTAATTGTCCTTTACCACCATCAATAACAATTAATTGAGGAAGAGCTTGTTCTTCTTCTAACATACGTTTATAACGACGGTATATTACTTCTTCCATAGTGGCGAAGTCGTCTGGTCCAACCACCGTTTTTACATTAAAAATGCGATAATCTCGCTTCGAAGGTTTGGCATCTTTAAACACTACACAAGCCGAAACGGCATAGTCGCCTTGGAAATTTGAATTATCGAAACATTCAATATGTCTTGGTAATTCTTTCAAACGAAGATCTTTCTTCATTTGTTCTAAAATACGGTTGGTGTGACTTTCAGGGTCTTTAATGGCAATCTGACGAAGTTTATCTTTTACATAAAAATCGTTGTTTTTCTCGGCCATTTCCAATAGTTTCTTTTTGTCGCCCAATTTAGGCACAACAAATTTCACACCTTGTAATGGTAAATTTACCTCGAAAGGAGTAACGATAGTTTTGGTATTACTCTTAAGTTTTTCGCGGATTTGAAGAATAGCAAACTCCAATAATTCAGTGTCCGACTCATCCAACTTTTTAGATAATTCTCTGGTGAAAGCTTGAATAATGGCACCGTCCATCACCCTAAAGAAAGTCACATAAGCCGTATTGGGGTTCGATTGTATGGCATAGATTTCCATGTCTTCCATATCGTTGTTTACTACCAAGCTTTTGCTTCGGAATTTCTCAAGATGTTCAAGTTTTTCTTTTATTTCTTGAGCTTCTTCAAATTGGTACGCCTCGGCATGGCGCATCATATTTTCGCGCAATAAACGTTCAAGGTCTTTTAAATTACCTTTTAGAATATCGCGTATACCGTTTATAGATTCATTATAATCGTATTCAGATTGGAGTCCTTCGCACGGACCTTTACAATTTCCGATATGATATTCTAAACAAACTTTGAATTTATGGCGTTCAATATTTTTGGGAGTAAGAGGTAAGCTACAAGTTCGAAGTTTAAACATTTGTTTAATGAGGTCTAGTACTATATGCATAGCATATACATTGGCGTATGGGCCAAAAACTTCGGCTTGGTGTTCGTCGGGTTGGCGGGTATGAAAGACGCGTGGAAAATGTTCCTTTTTAATAATGATATAAGGAAAAGTTTTATCGTCTTTAAGGTTGATATTGTATTTAGGTTGGTGTTTTTTTATGAGGGAATTTTCGAGCAATAGGGCTTCTAGCTCGTTATTAGTGATAATATATTGAATATCTTCAATTTGTTTAACGAGGACTCGAGTTTTACCGGTATGTTGCGAAAAATTAGAGAAGTACGAAGTAACCCTATTTTTAAGGTTCTTCGCCTTCCCAATATAAAGTAGATTTTTATCTTTTCCGTAATAATGATATACACCTGGAAGTTCAGGTATAGTTCGCAAAATAGCTTGAATATGTTCGGAAAAGTCTTGAATCATTATGCTTTAAGACCTAGAATTTTGCGTACTTCGCTTAATTTAGCGTGAGCAACGGCACGTGCTTTTTCGGCACCAACGCTAAGTTTTTTCTCTAATTCTTCATTGTTTTCCATGTAAAAATTAAAGATTCTACGCTCTTCGCTATATTTTTCAAGTAATAATTGGAAGAGTTCGGTTTTAGCATGCCCAAATCCGTATCCACCTGCTTCGTATTTTTTACGCATATCAGCTACTTGTTCCGGACTAGCAACTAATTTGTATAAAGTAAAAACATTACAAGTATCTGGATTTTTAGGTTCTTCAAGAGGAGTAGAATCGGTAACAATACTCATTACATTCTTCTTCAAATCTTTTTCAGGTAAGAAAATATTGATGGTATTATTGTACGATTTCGACATTTTTTGTCCGTCGGTACCTGGAATAATTTTCACATTTTCGTCTACAGATGCTTCTGGTAATTTAAAAACTTCGGTTTTATAAGTTCTATTGAATGCACCTGCAATATCGCGCGCCATTTCGATATGTTGAATTTGGTCTTTCCCAACGGGAACAATATCTATATCATAAAGAATGATATCAGCTGCCATAAGGACAGGATAGGTAAAAAGTCCAGAATTTACATCAGCTAAGCGTTCACTTTTATCTTTAAAAGAGTGTGCATTAGCAAGCATAGGGAAAGGAGCGAAGCAGTTTAAGTACCAAGTAAGTTCGCACACTTCAGCTACATCACTTTGACGATAGAAAGTATTTTTATCTGTATCGAAACCAAAAGCCAACCACGAAGCAGCCACAGCTCGTGTGTTATAAGCGCGGATTTCAGAATCTTTCACTGCTGTAAGCGTGTGAAGGTCTGCAATAAATGCGAAAGATTCATTCTCGGCTTTTTGAGAATGTTGAATCATAGGTTGAATTGCACCTAAAAGATTTCCAAGGTGCGGAGTACCTGTTGCTTGAATTCCTGTTAAAATACGTGGCATTTTTAATAACTTTGCACAAAGATAGTAAAGCTCCGATAAAATGATTGAGATAGGTAAAAGCATTGTTAGTCTAGATGTTTTTAAAAGAAAATTTGTGTGCGATTTAGCGGCTTGTAAAGGGGCTTGCTGTGTACATGGAGATAGTGGTGCACCTTTAGAAGAAGATGAAAAAGCTTTGTTGGAAGAGGTATATCCTATAGCCCAAAAGTATATGATAGAAGAAGGTATAGCTGCCATTGAGACTCAAGGCACTTCAGTAATAGATACGGATGGAGATTTAGTTACACCTTTAGTTTTTGAAGGTGGACCATGTGCTTATGTTTATTACGAAGAAGATGGTACGGCTAAATGTGCTGTTGAAAAAGCGTATTTAGAGGGAGAAACAAGTTGGAAGAAACCTATAAGTTGTCATTTATATCCAATAAGGATTAAAAAATACTCACAATTTGATGCAGTTCAGTATAACGAATGGGACATATGTGCTCCTGCATGCGAATGTGGGGAAAAGTTGCAAGTACCGGTTTATGCTTTTTTAAAGGAACCATTAATAAGAAAGTATGGAGAAGATTGGTATAAAGAATTGCAAATCGTGGCAGAAGAGTTAAAAGAACAAAAAATTATTTAAGGTGATTGTTTCTTTAAGGTTGATTTTAAGTTAATTAAAGTTATTATAGCCCTATTTATAGGGGTTTGACGGCTTGCGATAATCTCTAAGTCGTAAATAGAGTAAGATAGCGAGGTAATGAACAAAAAGCTGTTGAATACCTCGGAAAAAAAATGTAGCCTTTTGGGGAAAACTTCGTTAAATTTGAATAGCAGGTTGATTTTGCAGGATTTGGCGTAAACTAGTGATTTGTAACTAGTTGTATTTTTGAGGTTTCTTAAGTGTTGATAATCAAACGAGTGATAACTTGTTGAAAAGTGACTAAAAAGTAAAGCAGAAACCTTAAGATATTTTGGTCAAATTTGTGGAACCAATCGGCGAACATTAATCGTCACCAACGCAAACACTATAAAGTATTGGTATACAGTCAATTGCTGCATTTTGTCTAAGATGCGGAGGGGAAACTGTCACCTCTAACGAATAGTAAATAGCGGGCAGTGGCAACAAAATATATAAACCTCTTATAGAATTATGGAAAACGAATTAAGAACACCAACCAACCTGAATCCGTCGGAAATTTTACCGAAAGGGATTGTTACTGATGTTGAACCCATTTTACAAGAGAATCCGGATCGTTTTGTATTGTATCCAATTAAATATGATGATCTATGGCAGTTTTATAAGAAGGCAGAAGGTAGCTTTTGGACTGCAGAGGAGATTGACTTAGTTGCGGACTTACATGATTGGAATCATAAGTTAAATGATGATGAGCGTCATTTTATCAAGCATGTATTAGCATTTTTCGCGGCAAGTGATGGTATTGTAAACGAAAATTTAGCAGAAAACTTTGTACGTGAGGTTCAATATACAGAAGCTAAGTTCTTTTATGGTTTCCAAATTATGATGGAAAATATCCATAGTGAGACTTATTCGTTATTGATTGATACCTATATCCGTGATGAAAAAGAAAAAGATAGATTATTCCATGCTATTGATACTTTAGAATGTGTATCTAAGAAAGCTAAATGGGCTTTACGTTGGATTGAATCAGAAAGTTTTGCGGAGCGTATTATTGCATTTGCTGCTGTTGAGGGAATTTTCTTCTCAGGATCATTCTGTTCTATTTTCTGGTTGAAGAAACGTGGTTTAATGCCAGGTTTAGCATTTAGTAATGAATTAATTTCTCGTGATGAGGGGTTACATTGCGACTTTGCGTGTCATTTATACCGTAACCACATCATTAATAAAGTTCCTTCAGAACGTATTCGTCAAATTATTACGGAAGCGGTTGAAATTGAAAAAGAATTCGTTTGTGATGCATTACCAGTTCGTTTAATTGGTATGAATGCAGACATGATGAGTCAATATATAGAGTTTGTTGCAGATCGTTTATTAGGCGAATTAGGGGTTGAGAAATATTATAACTCATCAAATCCATTCGATTTCATGGAGTACATCTCTATGGAAACGAAGACTAATTTCTTTGAAAAGCGTGTAGCTGAATACCGTAAAGCTGGTCGTCGTTTAAATTCTTCAAGCGATACCACATCTGGTTCTGATTCAGTTCCTGCTAGTTCAACTTTCTCTCTAGATGAAGATTTCTAAAATAATATATTAAACCCTACCCCAAATAAAAGATGTTTGTAATTAAACGTGATGGCAGAAAAGAGTCGGTGAAATTTGATAAAATCACCGCACGTATTAATAAACTATGTTATGGATTAAATCCAGATTTCGTAGATCCTGTTGCTGTATCACAACGTGTGATTCAAGGTGTACGCGATGGTGTGCATACTACGGAATTGGATAATCTTGCGGCAGAAACAGCTGCTACTCTAACCGTACGACACCCAGATTACGCTTTATTAGCGTCTCGTATCGCAGTTAGTAACCTACATAAAAATACGGAGAAGTCTTTCTCTAAAACAATGGAATTGTTGTATAATTATGTAGACCCAAAAAGTGGCGAAAAAGCTGGTATGATTGCACAAGATGTGTATGAAATTATCCAGAAAAATGCCGAATTATTAGATTCTACTATTATTTACGATCGCGATTATAATTTCGATTATTTCGGTTTTAAAACCTTAGAAAAATCTTACCTTCTTAAAATAGATGGTAAAACTGCTGAAAGACCTCAGCATATGTATATGCGCGTGTCTATCGGTATTCATAAAAATGATATTCAGTCTGCTATTGAAACTTATAACCTTTTATCAGAAGGTTGGTTCACGCATGCTACTCCTACTTTATTTAACGCCGGTACTCCTAAACCTCAAATGTCGTCTTGCTTCTTATTAACTATGAAAGACGATAGCATTGAAGGTATTTATGATACATTAAAACAATGTGCGAAAATATCTCAATCTGCTGGTGGTATTGGTTTATCTATCCACAATATCCGTGCGAAAGGCTCTTATATTAAAGGTACCAATGGTACTTCTAATGGTATAGTTCCTATGTTACGCGTATTTAACGATACTGCACGTTATGTAGATCAAGGTGGTGGTAAACGTAAAGGTTCTTTCGCTATCTATCTTGAGCCTTGGCACGATGATATTTTTGAATTCCTTGACCTTCGTAAAAACCACGGAAAAGAGGAATTACGTGCACGTGACTTGTTCTTAGCTTTATGGATATGTGACTTGTTCATGAAACGTGTTGAAGCAGATCAAATGTGGACTTTATTCTGTCCGAATGAAGCTCCAGGCCTAGCTGATGTTTATGGCGCTGAATTCGAAGCTCTTTACATAAAATACGAACAAGAAGGTAGAGGACGCCGCTCTATTAAAGCACGTGACCTTTGGGCTGCTATATTAGACGCTCAAATCGAAACAGGTACCCCGTATATTCTTTATAAAGACGCTGCTAACGAAAAGAGCAATCAGAAAAATTTAGGTACTATTAAGTCTTCTAACTTATGTACCGAAATTATGGAATATACATCTGCTGAAGAAGTTGCAGTGTGTAACCTTGCTTCTATCGCTCTTCCTAAATTCGTTACCGATGAGAAGAAATTTGATTTTGAAAGTTTATTCAAAGTAACTTATGTAGCTACTAAAAACTTAAACAAAATCATAGATCATAACTATTATCCAGTACCTGAGGCTCGTTACTCTAATATGCGTAACCGTCCAATCGGACTTGGAGTACAAGGTTTAGCTGATACCTTTGTGAAACTACGTTTTCCATTCGATTCTCCTGAAGCTAAAGCTTTAAATAAAGATATTTTTGAAACTATTTATTTCGCAGCTTTAACCGCTTCGAAAGATTTAGCTAAAGAATTTGGTCCTTACGAAACATATCCAGGTTCTCCAATTTCTAAAGGTATATTCCAATTTGATATGTGGAATGTGAAACCTTCGAATCGTTGGGAATGGGATGTTTTACGTGAAGAAGTTATGAAATATGGCGTTCGCAATTCTTTATTAGTTGCTCCAATGCCAACTGCTTCTACTGCTCAAATCTTAGGTAATAACGAATGTTTTGAGCCATTTAGCAGTAATATGTATATCCGTAACGTATTAAGTGGAACTTATCCAGTTGTAAATAAATATTTATTGAACGATTTAGTTGCATTAGGATTGTGGAATGAAACCATGAAAAATAAAATCATGGCTCATAACGGATCTATTCAAAATATTGAAGAAATTCCAGATAATATCAAAGCTCTTTACAAAACAGTTTGGGAAATCAAACAAAAAGATCTTATTGATATGGCAGCAGATCGTGGAGCGTTTATCGACCAAAGTCAATCACTTAACGTATTCATCGATCAACCCAATCATGCCAAATTGACTTCAATGCACTTCTATGGTTGGAAAGCTGGATTGAAAACAGGTATGTATTACATGCGTACTAAACCTGCATCTCAAGCTATTAAGTTCACTGTTCCTTCTGATAATTTCGGAGATAAAAAACCTGAAGTTGCTAAAGCTGAACCAGCAGTTAAAACTGTTGCAGCTCCTGTAGCTGAACCTAAAGTTGAGATGCGCACTCCAGAGGCTGAAACTGTTTATGCTCCAGCACAACCAGTTACAGCTCAAAAACAAGAATGGAGCGACTCTAATGTTCAAGATCAATTAAGCTGCTCTTTAGATAATCCTGAAGGCTGCGAAATGTGTGGTAGTTAATTTTAACACGTTGTTTTATACTAAATCCCTCGAACTTTCGAGGGATTTTTTTTTGCACTAATTTTATATTTATTCGTATACTTGCTCATGTCGCAAACCTATATACTATCCATAGATCAAGGCACTACAAGTAGTAGAGCTATTCTTTTTGATGCTCATGAAAATGTTATTGGTATTGAACAAAAGGAATTCCCTCAATATTTTCCACATTCGGGTTGGGTTGAGCATAATCCGCTTGAAATATGGGAATCGCAATGGTATGTTATAGAAAAACTGCTTAAAAATTCAGGGGTTTCTAAAGAGCAAATTAAAGCGGCTGGAATAACAAATCAACGCGAAACAACGGTAGTTTGGGACAAGAGAACTGGTTTGCCAGTTTATAATGCCATCGTATGGCAAGATCGACGTACTGCCTCAATCTGTCGAGATTTACAAGAAAAAGGCTATGCCGAATTATTTACCCAAAAAACAGGATTAGTTTTAGATTCATATTTCTCTGGAACTAAAATTAAATGGATTTTAGACTCAAATGCTGATATTCGCAATGCTGCAGAAGAAGGGCATTTGCTTTTTGGAACGGTGGATACTTGGATAATTTGGAAACTTACCGAAGGTAAAGTATTTGCTACGGATACTTCGAATGCAAGTAGAACTTTACTTTTTAATATACATACTTTAGAGTGGGACACCGAACTTTGTGCCATTCTAGGTATACCCATGAGTATGCTGCCTGAGGTGAAAAATTCATCGGATGATTATGGGGTAATTTCGGAGAAATTATTAGGTTTTGAATTGCCAATTAATGGGGTAGCTGGCGATCAGCAAGCTGCTTTATTTGGTCAGAAATGTTTACAAAGTGGTTCGGCTAAAAATACTTATGGCACGGGTTGTTTTATGTTGTTGAATACAGGGAATAAACCTGTTTTTAGTAAAAATGGTTTATTAAGTACCGTAGCTTGGACTATCAATGGCGAAACCACTTATGCACTTGAAGGTAGTGTGTTTATTGCTGGGGCTGCTATACAGTGGTTAAGAGATGGATTACAAATTATAGAAACAGCTCAAGAAACGGAGAAACTAGCTTCATCGGTAAAAGATACGGAAGGGGTTTATTTTGTGCCAGCATTTGCAGGACTAGGTGCTCCGTATTGGGATATGGATGCTCGTGGCTTAATAAGTGGGTTAAGTCGTGGCACTACACGTGCGCATTTAGTACGTGCGGCACTCGAGGCATTGGCTTATCAAACAACCGATGTATTAAAAGCTATGGAAAAAGATAGTGGAACACCTATACATGAACTAAAAGTTGATGGTGGTGCTGCAAATAATAATTTCTTATTGCAGTTTCAGTCCGATATGTTACAAATTCCGGTATCTCGCCCAATGAATACGGAATCGACTGCTTTAGGTGCGGCACGACTAGCTGGATTGTATGCAGGGGTTTATAGTTTAGCAGAGCAAGCTGAAACCTTCAGGAAGTTTTTACCTTCGATGAAAAAAGAGCATGCAGAGGAACTGTATCTTGGCTGGAAAAATGCTGTAAAAAGGGCGCACAGCAATTTTTAATTATGCTTTACCACCATTAGTAAGAAAGTAGAAAGCAATACTCAATACCAATAATTGGGTACTTAAAGTTAGGTTGAAGTCTCCGTTAAAGTCGGTAAGGATATAGAAGAAAGAAAGTATAACTAATCCGAATGAGCTAATAATGGTGGTAGTGGCGGTTTTAAGAAAACCTCCTACGAAGATACCAATAGAGCAAGCGAACCAAAGTAGAGAGATGAAAAAGCCTTTATCAAAGCCAAAATCTTTCACCCTGCCCCAATTATAAAGTATACCATGCATCAAGATTGACAATCTAAATAACCACGGGGTAAAGCTTTTCAATGATTCCATAAACTCGTATTTTTTGTCAAAATTAAGGGCTTTCTAAACAAAAAGTTTATAGCTTATAGAAAGATATTGACAATAGTTTATTGAATTAGTGGATGAAATTGCTTCAAATAGCCTTAAATTTTCTTATTCAATCGAAATAATAGCTAATACATGGATCAACTTTTTAACTTTACAGAATAAAAATTAGAATAGATGAATAGACTAGTATCTAAGATTTTATTGTCATGTTTGGTTTTGGTTGCAGTTGCGACTAAATCAATATATGCCAATGAGGGGATGTGGCTTCCAATGTATATTAAGCAATTGGAAGGAAAAATGCAGTCGATGGGCTCTAAGCTTACTGCAGAAGATATTTATAGCGTAAACCATGCTTCTATAAAAGATGCCATTGTTTCGTTTGGTGGTTACTGTACAGGTGAAATAGTTTCGTCAAAGGGATTATTATTTACCAATCACCACTGCGGATATGAATCGATAGCGGCGCTTTCGACCACTAAAAATAACTGGTTGAAAAACGGATTTTGGGCTAAAAATCATGCAGCAGAACTTCCAGTAGAAGGATTATCTATCAAGATAATGGTTCGTATGGAAGATATTACTTCTAAAATGCTAAGTGAACCTAATAAAGACGAGCTTGAAGCTAAATTAATTGAAGAAGCTTCTAAAGAAGGTCCTGGTTATACAGCTGAGGTAAAATCTATGTTCTACGGTAATGAGTATTATTTAGTAGTTTACCAAGAATTTAGCGATATCCGTTTAGTGGGTACACCTCCAGAAAATATTGGAAAATTTGGTGGAGATACCGATAACTGGATGTGGCCTCGTCATACGGGCGACTTTTCTATCTTCCGTATTTATGCAGATGCAAATAATAATCCAGCAAGTTATTCTCCTAACAATGTTCCATACACTCCTAAAAAACATTTAGCAGTTTCATTGGGTGGAGTAAAAGAGAATGATTTTGCTTTTATAATGGGTTTCCCAGGTCAAACTCAACGTTATTTAACTTCAGATCAAATAACTAAAATCATTAATGAAGACTATCCATTAGGAAGTAGCATTATGGATGTGAAGTTAAAAGCAATGAAGAAATTCATGGATGCTGATGAGGCCATCAAAATTCAATATGCGAGTAATTATGCTAGTTATGCTAATACTTGGAAATATTTCTTAGGAAATATCTATTCGGCTAAACACAGCAATTTTGTTGAGGTTAAGAAAGATTTTGAAAGTGAATTACAAGAATGGATTAATGCAGACCCTGCGCGTAAAGAAAAATGGGGTACTTTAATTAACGATATTGCTGAAATTCAAAAAGCTGAATTGAAAACCAATAAGCTTCAATCGTATGTAAACTTTGCTTATTTGGGTCCAGATTTCATGCGTTATGCATTAAGATTTTTCCGTTTACCAAGTATGTTTGTTGATGGGAAAAAGTTAAGCCCACAAGGACAAGTTGTAGTGGAAGGAATTAAAGCAGGAGTAGATGAGCATTTTGCAGGTTTTAATGCTAAAGTTGATAGACAAATTTTTATCGATTTAAGCAAGTTAATCTTCCAAAATTTTTCAGAAGATGAAATAGCTGAAGCATTAAATACGAATGTAAAAAATGCTAAAGGCAATAATTTAGATGAAAAAATAGAAGCCTATGCCGATGAAATCTTTGCTAAATCATTCTTAGTAAATAAAGCAAAGGCTAATAAATTATTGAAAAAACCTACGGTTAAAGCCTTGAAG
>DATCKI010000035.1:0-20900 GCA_036562365.1 Bacteroidia bacterium
TTTTTTTGTGAATACAATATTGTACAATTGTTTTAATTAATCTTTTCAGGTATAAATCTGCATATAGGCAGAATCACTAGTCGAAATACCTCTCCGGAAAAGCTAATACTCTGCGCTCAAAGCCTACTTGATCTTTTAAAATTTCGCATTTAATGCTAAGGTAAATTGCTGGAATTTCTTTAGGCCATATATCTTTTATACGCACATAATCCTTTTCTGTAAATAATACATAGTCGAACCTACGCTCTTTGAACTTAGTCACGAGTTTCTCTAAATCTTTTTGTGTAAAGTTATGATGATCGGCAAAAGGATAATGCGCAGCCGAAATACTTATTGTCTGTAAATATTTTACCAATGGTTTAGGGTTAGCAATTCCCGTTACCAATAAAACATTGGCCTCTTCTAAATATATTGGGTTAGACTCAAAATCATAGAAACTACCATAATTTATCGCACTAAAAAACAAAGGAGTTTCATCAAATTCTAACTCATCAGCTATTTCTTTAAGAATAGTATTAGGAGTATGTTCTGGAACTTTGGTTATCACTTGTAAATCGCTACGAGTCCTACTTGCCGAAGTTTCTCTAAAATTCCCTGCAGGCAATAACCATCGATTCGATTGTACATCATCAAAGGACCAAAGCAAGATATAATAACCGGCATTCAATCTTCGGTGTTGAAAGGCATCATCACAAATAATAATAAATTTACCTTGGGGTTTATATTCATCAAGTATTTTATCAATTCCTTTCACCCTATTTTCACAAACAAAAATGGATACCTCATTGAATTTACGTTTCATTTGCAATGGTTCATCGCCAACATCTATAGCATTTGCTTCGGGCTTTACTTCGTAAAAACCTTTTGTTTTACGGCCATAGCCACGACTTAAAACGATAGGAGTAATTTTTCGTTCCAGGTAAATACGGATGAGATACTCAACCATAGGAGTTTTACCACTACCTCCTGCTGTTAAATTCCCAACTACTAAAACAGGTACATCATACGATTTGGATTTAATAATATTTGCATCGTAAAGTGCGTTTTTAATAAAAACAAACAAAGCATAAAGTGGGTTTAAAAAAATGAGAATTTTTCGCATGAATGAGTGTAGGATTCTAAGGCGTTTAATTAGGATTACAAAGGTTTAAAAAATTCTGGAATGCACTATATAGAAGTTAAATTTAAAAAATTCTACGAACTAGAAACAAAAGAAGCTTTAGTTTCGAATATTTATAGCTTAAATTTTAAATCGCATGCATGCTTTTTATCTATATTTGCTCTATGAAAGTACCATTTTCACCCCCAAGAATTGATGAAAGCATTATTGCTGAAGTAAGTGAAGCTTTACGTTCGGGTTGGATTACAACTGGTCCAAGAACCAAATCATTCGAAGAGAAAATCACTGCATATTGTGGAAATAAAAAAACTTTATGTTTGAATTCAGCAACTGCTGGTTTGGAATTAATGCTACGTTGGTTTGGAGTAAAGGCCGGCGATGAAGTTATTGTACCAGCATACACCTATTGTGCAACAGCAAACGTAGTAGTGCATTGTGGGGCTAAAGTGGTATTTGTTGATGTAAATAAAGACGATTTCAATATTAATATTGAAGCTGTTCGAAATGCTATTACTCCTAAAACCAAAGCAATTATTCCTGTTGATTTTTCTGGTTGGCCTTGCGATTATGATGCGCTAAATGCTTTAATTAACGAGGAAACTATAAAATCTCAATTCACACCTAATACCGAAGAACAAAAGAAATTAGGGCGAATTTTGCTAATGGCCGATGCCGCTCATAGTTTTGGAGCTAGATATAAAGGCAAAACTACCGGTTCTTTATGCGATGTGAGCGTTTTCTCTTTCCACGCTGTAAAAAATCTAACTACAGCTGAAGGGGGCGCCATTGCTTTAAACTTCGAAGAATTCGACAACGAAGAAATATACAAAACTTTAAACCGTATGAGTTTACATGGCCAAAGTAAAGATGCTTTAGCTAAATTCAGCGGTAAAGGGAATTGGGAATACGATGTCCTTGAAGCTGGTTTCAAATGCAATATGACGGATATCCATGCCGCAATTGGTTTAATTGAATTAAGCCGTTACGCCGAAGAAACCCTGCCCTTCCGTAAAAATGTTTATGAGTTCTACTCTGCTTGCTTAAGTGAGCACGATTGGGCTATTTTACCTGTTTACGAAAATGAAGAAAGAGAAACTTCGTACCATGTTTATGCATTACGTATTGCAAATTGTTCTTTAGAACAACGTAATGCTATAATTCAGAAAATTTTCGATAAAGATGTAAGCGTAAATGTGCACTTTAAACCAGTGCCTATGATGACCGCCTATACGCAATTAGGTTACGATATTAAAGATTACCCACAAGCTTACGAAAACTTTGCTTGCGAAATTTCTTTACCTGTATTCTTTGGCATGACCGACGAACAATTGAATCTGGTAATGGATGCAGTTATTGAAAGCGTTGAAGATGTATTAGGAATCGTACATGAAGAGATTGTTTGATATAGTTTCTAGCTTATTAGTTCTGATTATTTTCAGTCCTGTTTTTCTTATTATTTCTCTCATTATTGCCATAGGTAGTAAAGGTGGAGTTTTCTATAAACAAGAACGTATAGGAAGAAATGGAAAACCATTTTTACTTTATAAGTTCAGAAGCATGCGACCTAATAGCGATAAAGCTAGCCTAATTACTGTTGGTGGAAGAGATAGTAGAATTACCCGCGAAGGTTATTTTCTTAGAAAATATAAATTAGACGAATTGCCTCAACTCATTAATATACTAAAAGGAGAAATGAGTGTTGTGGGCCCTCGTCCAGAGGTTAAAAAATATGTTGACTTATATACTGAAGAACAACGTAAAGTTTTAAGTGTACGTCCAGGACTTACCGATTGGGCCAGTTTGTATTATATAGACGAAAACGAATTACTTGGCAAAAGTTCTGATCCTGAAAAAACGTATATTGATGAAATTATGCCAGCTAAATTAGAATTGAATATGAAATATATTCAAGAAGCTGGGCTATTAACCGATCTTGAAATTATTTTCAAAACGATATTCAAGATTTTTAGATAAATTACTCTAAAATTAAACCTAACCAATATGCTTATATTTTTACAAACTTTAGTGGTAATTACTGCCATTTATGCAGGTGTACGCTTAAGAGGCATAGGTTTAGGTTTGATGGGTGCAATAGGTACTTTAGTTCTGATTTTTGCCTTTCAATTAGAACCTGGGAAAGCTCCCATAGATGTAATGCTTATTATTGTTGCTGTTGTTCTAGCTGCTGCAGCAATGGAAGCCGCTGGTGGTATCCAATTTCTATTGAAATTGGCAGAAAAAATAATACGTTCTAATCCTAAATTCATCACTTTTTTAGGACCTATTACCACCTATTTCTTCACTTTATTTGCTGGAACTTCTCATATAATTTATGGGTTATTACCTGTAATTTCTGAGATTGCTATTCACAATAAAACAAGACCTGAACGTCCTATGACTATGTCGGTAATTGCATCTCATTTAGCTATTACTGCTAGTCCTGTTTCTGCAGCTACAGCTGCTATGGCTATTTTGGTTGCTCCAAGCGGGTTGGGACTTAGAGAAATATTTTTAATCTGTATTCCATCAACCCTATTAGGTTCTATAGTAGGGGTAATTTTTATGTGGAATAAAGGTAAAAGTTGGGAAAAGGACATAAATTTATCTAACATCAAAACAGGAAGCGCTTCGCAAAGTAAATTCTCTAGCAAAACTAGTTTAGAAGCTAAAATATCTGTTATATTATTTGCTTTTGCTGTGCTTACCGTTTCTATGTTGGGTTTATTTCCAAATTTACTTCCTTCTTATACGAATGATGCTGGAGAAATTCAACCTATAAAAACCACTGTACTTATAGAAGTTGTAATGTTTGCAGCTGCTGGAATTATCATGCTTTTAACTAAAAAGAAACCTATGGATATTTCTGGTTCACCTATATTCAAAACAGGTATGGAAGCAATGGTTTCTATTTTTGGGGTAGTTTGGTTAACTGATACATTTTTACTTGAAAATTTAGATAGCATTAAAGGAATCTTATCTCAATTTATTGAGCAATATCCGTTTATGTTTGTAGGTGCATTATTAATTTTCAGTGCTATTATTTTTAGTCAGGCCGCTACTACCAAAGCATTAATGCCATTGGGTTTAGCGCTTGGAATACCTGCACCCTATTTAATTGCAATGTTCCCAGCAGTAAATGGAGATTTTATTATTCCAGGCTATCCAACTGTATTAGCTGCAGCCAATTTTGATAGAACGGGATCAACTCGATTTGGGAAATATTTATTCAACCACAGTTTTATGTTGCCTGGCTTAGTATCCATAGCTGCAACTGTAGCAATAGGCTATTTGTTAAGTAAAGTAGTTATTTAAAATTCGTGGTTCACTCCTGAACCATAAAGTGCGAAATCGTATTTAACAGGGTCGTCTGGATCCCAAGATAGAAGCGCATCTTGTAACTCTTCAACGGCTTTTCGGTCGTCTTGCTTTCGCTCTAGTAAGCCCCATTTACGAGCAACTCGGGCGCTGTGTACGTCGAGTGGTGGCATAAGTGCCGACATAGGAATTTTAGTCCACAAACCAAAATCTACTCCTGCATTATCATTACGAACCATCCAACGCAAATACATATGAAGTCGCTTGGCTGCAGAACCTTTGCGAGGGTCTGAGAAGTGCTTGTGCGTACGTTGCATATGCTCGTATGCAAAGAACTCATCTCGCACTAATCCAAGTGCATCATTCATATTTTTTGTTTTAGTATACGCATCAACAAAAAGTGTTTCAAGACCACCTCGAGATTTATAAATCTCACTTAATGCATATACGAAATATAATAAATCGTCGCCATTAAAAGTTCTATGAACAAAATTGACCATAGGCTTTAGGTCAACATCACTATGATTCAACAAAAAATCATGAGGTGCATTATCCATGTATGTCATGATTTTCCTGGCATTATTCAAAATAGTTTTTCTCTGTCCCCATGCAATTATAGCTGCAAAAAGTCCAGCTATCTCAATATCCTCTTTTTTCGTATATTCATGAGGAATTGAGATAGGATCATCAATAATAAAGTTTGGTGTATTATATTTAAGTACAGCTTGGTCAGCTATATCTTTAAATTTATTTTTCACCATTAATTATCGCTGCAATATTAGGTTTAAAATAATTAGGTCCTTTTAAAACCTTACCATCTTCGCGGTAAATTGGCTTTCCATCTTCTCCTAATTTACTCATATTACTTCTATGAATTTCATCAAACACTTCAACAATTTTATCTTGAAGTCCATGACGTAAAATAGTACCACAAAGAATATATAATTGATCACCTAAAGCATCAGCAATTTCAACTAAATCTTTATTTCTGCAAGCTTCAAGGTATTCTTCGTTTTCTTCGCGAATTAATTCGTACCGAAGCATAGCTGCTTCCAGTCCAAGATCAGCAACGGGTTGAGTATTATTTTCTATTCCAAAAGCTTCGTGAAATTCCTTCACAGCAGCAATTTGTTTCATAAGAGCATCTTTATTCATCATTTCGTATATTCATCAATTAATTTAGAAAATGCGGTTAAGAAAGCACCGTGTGTGTGGCGTCCAAAGACTGTATGTCCACCTTCATAAGCTTGCACTTTGTATTCGTGATAAGTAGTACAATAACCAAAATAGTTATTTGCATAGCTTGAAACGATAACTTTCTCGACACCTTTAGATTTTAATTTATTTAGGGCCATATCTCGAAGTATACGACCAGCTTGCGTAGTAATTTCACCTGGGAATCCAAGAATTACTGTATGTCCAATTTGTACTAATTGTATAGGCAAATAGGTAGGAGTCCAAGGTAGTTCGTTCAATAAACCTTGATCTTTATGCCACATAACTCCTTCTATAGTTTTTTCGAAAGCGGCAATAAATCTAATCTTTTCAAGATTAGAAGTACCCATAATTTTACCTGTTCCAGATTCCAAAACGGGCACCTTTGGATATTGAAAATTCGATTCAGGAATGGGTTTAAACCACTTTGAAGCCATTTTACCAAGACTCATTGGGATACCTGGTCCATCAACTGGCGTACCTTGAATAAAGGCCATTCCATGCGCTGGAGATACGGCCTTAGCATCTTCTTCTCCATTAGCAAATTCTTCAGACAATTTATAATCTATCATCTGAATATCATGAATTCGCGTTTCAATTTTAGAAGGCCCGATAGGTAAATCAGGAGCTTTATTAAAAGACTTAGCAGCTATTTGATATTGAAGTTTGCCGTTATTTTTCGCATTTTCCAATTGAACTGCTGGTTTCTTAATAAGTTTTTGTCCAGGACCATGATAATTGGGTGATACATCACCTGTAAATTGTTGCGAGAAAATAGCTACAAAGCCATCTCCCATTTTTTCTTCCAATTCAACTGCTGCAAAACCTTTATTATCGTAACAAATTTTATTAAAATTATTACCACAACTAGTTGGATGCATACCAAACCAGTTCATTTGGAACATAGGTTTTTTCGTATGTGCATCAAACACATTCCAAACATCCATTTTGCGTTCAAAGGCTAAATGCGTTTCATTTTCTTTATAATCTGGAACTCCAGGATTTTGTTTATGAGCATGTAAACTTCTATTATAACCTATAGGAAGTTCTGGATCTATATCGATAATATGTTGTTCAATTTCGGCATCTTTTAAAGAAGCGTAAGCTTTGTGTATAGCTTCAATTGCAGCTTTCACAAGTGCATCTTGCACCTTAGGTCTAAAGCCTGTTATCGTAAAATTATAAAAAGGGAATTTGGTATAACCTCCTGGAGAACTATGAGTATGTTGTGCAACAAACATAGTATTTTGTGGAGTTAAGAACGACAACCCAGCTTCATTAATAGTACGTTCCTTCAGCTCTGGAAACATCAACCCCACTTCGAGATGAACAAATACGAAATAATTCAGACTCTCATCGCAGAAAATTGCTGCACGTGCATGAATATCTGTTTCAATTCCTTTTACCACATTTGAGCTAATTCCATAACCCAAAAGTCCTTGTCCCATTACATCTTCAGGGTATTGAACTATGACCTTTGATGCCGCTGCTTTCATTAAATATTCTTAGTTAAAGATTGAACAATTTTGAAATTACTAAAGAATTCTTTAGCAATAACACGAATAAAAGTGTAACCTGGAATAGCGAGGATCATTCCTAACATACCACCTAAATTCCCAGCAATAATAATTACCAAGAAAAGTTCAAGTGGATGCGCTTTAACAGATTTAGAGAAAATAAGCGGTTGGAACAAAATATTATCTAATAATTGAGTGATTCCATACACTACTAATAATTTAAAAATTAGTGGTAATGATTCAGCATAAAAATCGACAGGAATATTGTAAGAAATTGCTAATAAAATTCCGAATGCAGTACCTATCATTGGTCCTACATAAGGTATAATATTAAAGAAACCAGCTGCCAATCCCATAGTAATTGCTAGGGTTAAAGGCAATCCACAAATTAAAGCTCCTATTGTTACACAAAGTGTAATTAAAAGAACTTGAATTGCAATACCTATAAAATAACGAGTAAGTAATTGCGAACTTTCGCGTATTACATTTTTCACTTGTACTTCGTATTTAGTAGGGGTTGCCGACATTATTGATTTGTAGAAAAGTGTATTATCTCTTAAAAAGAAGAAAGTAATAAAAGAGATAGAAAAGAATGCAACACCTAGATCGCCTAAGAAACTAAAAACTGTACCAAATAGATTAGAGAATTGATCTAATTTAAGCACTTTAGAGACTTCGGATTCAATATATTCTTCAAGGCTTACATTACTATTAAAGTGAATATTTTTAGATTCTAACCATCGTACAAGATTATCTATTGGTTCTTGTAGAGAGTTAAGAAGTGCGGTACTATCTACATTACTAAGGCTTTGCACAGTGCTACCTACCAGTGGAATAACCATAAGGGCAGAACCTAAAATTACCCCCCAAAGAATCAAAATAGTAACTGCAGCATTAAGCCATTCAGGAGAGTGTAATTTGCCAATATGCACTTTCTCGAAAAAGTTCATGAGTGGTTTTCCTATAAGAGAAAAAACCACAGCAATAAGAATATAGGCAACAAGGTCAATAAAATACCAAAGTGTGTACAACACGGCAGCGATCGAAAGCCCAACTATAATCCAACGTAAGACTCTATTCAATGTAATTTCGCGCGGTGCTGGTTGAGGTATTTCGGGCTCTAAATTTTGGTCCATGTAACAAAGCTAATTTTTTTCGCTTTAAATTCCTATGAGCTTCTCTAAAGTTGTAGCATCTAAATGATGTCCACCTTCAAAAGTATGCCATTTATAAGGGATATGATGAGCATCTATAACTGCTCTAATTTCGGTTAGATTTACTTCTTCTTTCAAATATGGGTCTTGCAGACCATTGATAATGTGCAACCGACTTGCTTCAAGTTTTTCGCGTTGAATATCGAGTGGCAGATCATGAGGAAGTGCACCACCCCAAATAAAAATATTTTTAGGTTTTAGTTCAGATTGGTATAACCAGCGAAGTGCAACAGCACATCCCTGAGAAAAACCTAAGATATTAAATTGAGAATTGGGAGAAATCTCAGATAAAACCGAAGCATGTAATTGATTCAAATAAGAATTGATATCTGAAATATCGGCAAGCCTATTGTGCTTAGTCATCCAGTTTGCACCAACTCTACCCGAAGTTCCGTTTACATACAAAGTATTGGGGGCTTGAGGGGCAACAAAAAGCCTATTCGATTTAAAAAAAGGTTCGAAGTGGCGGATAAAATATTCAGGTAATTGAGCATAACCATGAAAGAGGTAAAAAACTTCGTCAATACCTGAATGTGGATTTTGACTTAAGCAAACTTCAACAGTTTTTTGAATAGAAAAAGGCTTGCGAATCATAGGTACAAAGGTAATTAAAAAGCGAAGAAAGGTTTAAAGCAAGTTAGGATAAAAAAAAAGCGCCTCTTAAGAAAGAGGCGCCTGAGTATTTAAAAACAAAGTTTTTACTATTTAGTACCAGTCATAGCTTGAGCAACACGTACAGCTTGTAATAAGTTAACTACAGAGCCAGTATGAGTTAAAGTTTTGAAAGGAACTTGGTCTTTAGCACCTGGTTTTTTCTGAGCAGTATCACCGTAATTAGTACCTGTTTTAAGAAGGATATCCTTAATTTCAAGCATAGTTAAATTCGGGAAATACGCTTTTAATAAAGCAGCAGCACCAGAAACAGCAGGAGCGGCCATAGAAGTACCTTGTAATTTTTTGTATTTATTATCAGGAATAGTGTTATAGATTTCGAAACCTGGAGCAAAGATATCTACAGATTGACCGTAGTTAGAGAAGTTTGCAGCTAATCTTCCTTTATCGTTGCGAGTAGAAGCACCGATAGTTAACAAGTGAGTGAAAGGTAATTTTTGGAAAGAATATTTCACTGCAGGGAAATTAGGTTCAGTATCTAAGTTTTTAGCATCGTTACCAGCAGCATGAACTAAAAGTACACCTTTAGATTCAGCATACATCATAGCTTCATAAACTTCTTTTTGGTTAGGAGAGAAATCTTTACCAAAAGACATATTGATGATAGAAGCACCGTTATCAACGCAATAACGAATAGCAAGAGCGATATCTTTATCATACTCATCGCCATTTGGAACTGCGCGAACAGACATAATTTGTACTGGAGCAGCCACACCGTCGCCACCTAAGCCGTTACCACGAACAGCTGCAATAATACCTGCAACGTGAGTACCGTGTAAAGCGTCAGGACCTTCAACATCGTTGTTACCATAAACTGTTTGAGAGAAGTCGTATGGATCATCTCCAACAGGAGCACGGCCGTCGAATTCTGGATTTAAGTGGTAAGCTAATCTTTCTTCAAAGTGCTTAATACCTTCATCCATATCTTGAGCACTTAGTTCTCCTGTTTCTATAGCGATAGCTAAACTTTTAATTTCAGCTTGTTGGTCATCCGTAGTTTTCCATTTTTTAAGGTCTTTCAAGGTATAAGAATCTTTACCTAACATACCTTTAACTAAAACTGGAACCATAGGAATAACCTGGTCACGTAACATTTTATAGTAGTTGATAGATTCTTCACACTCCTTACGTTCTGCCTCTAATTTTAATTTAGCTGCAGCCCATACATCGTACTCTGCTTTTTCGTCAGCTGATAAAGTGGTAGGGTCAATATCTTCAAATTTTTCACGACCTCTTTTGTAGATACGAGTAAACTCTAAATTCTCGTTATTTGAAGTACCTAAGAAACTCCATCCATGTACATCATCGATATAACCATTTCCGTCATCATCGATTCCGTTTCCAGGAATTTCTCCTTTATTAACCCAGATTTGACCTTTTAAGTCTTCGTGCTCAATATCAACACCAGAATCAATTACACCTACAACTACAGGAGTTGGAGTCTTTTTTTTAAGCAACTTATAAGCTGCCTCGGTATTCATACCAGGAGTTTTTCCATTATACCAATTAAGAATGGCTTTATCTGGCGTTTGGGCAAATACGTTCATCCCTAAGGTAAACATGGCTACCACTAGAGATACCTTCATAGTTAACTTTTTCATGCTAATTTTTAATTCAATTGCTACGTTGTAAAGAAACGAAAGTAAATTAATCTTCCCAAATCATTTAAAGATTTTTAGATGAGCAGCAAATTTTATGGGACTAAGTACGAAATACATAAGAAAAAGACAAGTGTAAGTTAGATTCATAGTTGTAGTTTGAAACCCTAATTCTAAATTCAAAATTTAAAAAGCTACTATATCTCTTTGCATTATTTCCGCACCTTGTGTGTACACATAACTTTTGGGGGGCTAGTAATATTGACGGTAGCAACTATATGAATTTGGACAGTTGAGACACATAATCAATATAAAGCCTCTATATTAAAACATGGGTTTAATTTCTCTAAAATATACTGCTTAATAAAATAATATAACTCTCTATCATATTTAACATTCTAAAATATAAAAGCTTTAGTATATAATTCTATATTTACGAAAACTCATCTATCTGCATATGAAAAAAATTATTACACTACTATTTTTCATTCCCTATATTACTTATGGGCAAAATTTCGGGAATGCTTTGCATTTTGACGGGGTTGACGATCAACTACAAACTGTTGCTCCTAGCAATTTAGGCGCACTTTTAAATTCAGAATTCACTATAGAAATGTGGCTGAACTTAGGAGTTAGTAATACTACGCGCAGAGTATTCTTTGCACAACAAAATGGCAGCAATTTTGTAAGCTTATTACTTAATTCAAGTTCCATACCATTTTTTTATGTTTATGTTAATGGAGCTGTAAACACATTTGTTTGCACAGACCCCATTCCAACTAATGTTTGGACTCACGTAGCTTTTACTTGGAAAAAAACAGGTAATAATGGAAAAATCTATTATAATGGAGTACTAAAAACTGCAACAAACACAGGTGGAATTTCATCCACTCAATATGACAACACGATGACCATTGGCCGTCAAGGTAATGGAAGTTACCCCTATTTAGGTGCTATAGACGAATTTAGATTTTGGAGTAAAGAACGTACCCAATGTCAAATTTTAGCAACCAAAAATGTAGAACTTAATTCTACCACAAACCTCGTATGCTATTACAAATTTAATGAAGGTATTGCTGGTGGGAATAATAATAATATCAGTACAGTAAGTGATTTTACCAATAACTATCATCTTAGCACAGTAAATTTGGGATTAAATGGAGCTACATCTAATTTCATTACTTCGGGTGCAGTTTATCTACCTAACGGAGGGGTACCTAGTTCTCAATTAGATATAACTACTTGTAATTCGTACACTTGGTCAACAGGAACGGGCTTAACATATACAAATAGTACACAGGATTCATATACTTATATAGGTCAAGCTGCAAATGGTTGTGATTCTATAGTATTTCTTAATCTTACTATAAACGAAGCTACATCTAGTACAATTACAGAAATGGCTTGTGGTTCGTTCACGTGGACTGAAGGAACTGGAGAAACCTATACTACAGATACAACGCTTAGCTTTACAACTGTAAACAGTAATGGTTGTGATAGTGTAATTACGTTAAACCTAACAGTTAATCATATTGACAGTAGTATTAGCGTAAATAATATAACAATAAGTGCGAATTTGTCTGGAGCGACCTACCAATGGATAGATTGTATAAATGGCAATGCAATAATTGGAGCAAACGGACAATCGTTTACAGCTACATCAAATGGGCATTATGCCGTAGAAATAAGTTCAAATGGATGTACATCGCAGTCAGAATGCATTGAAATATACTCTGTAGGATTAGCTGAGAATAATAATTCAAATTGGAATATATATCCTAATCCAAGTAATGGCAAATTCTATTTGTCTGGAATTGAAAAATTCAATGTAGTAGCAGATATTATAAACATTGAGGGTAAATCGATTCAGAAGATTTCATTAAATAAGCAACAAAACGAAATAGACTTAACGAATTACCCTCAAGGCATTTATGTACTAAAATTAAACGACGGAAGTCTGTTCAAATTAGTAAAGCAATAAATATTAAAGTATAGAATATACTTTTTCTTTGAAGTAAGATCTTAGATCTTCATTTTCAATTTTCTCAAAAACATCAGAAGCAAAGGCCTCTAATAACAATTTAGAGGCTTCGCTTTTTCTAATACCTCTAGCTTGCATATAGAACAAGGCAGTATCGTCTAATTGCCCTGTTGTACTACCGTGACTACATTTAACGTCGTCGGCATAAATTTCTAATTCAGGTTTAGAGTTTATACTAGCTTCACGACTTAAAAGCACATTTTTATTGCTTTGGTAAGCATTAATTTTTTGAGCGTCGCGAGCAACATAAACTTTACCATTAAAGAAGCCTTTACCATTAGCACTAGCGATACCTTTATAAATTTCGTCGCTAGTACCATAAGGTTTATTATGGCCAATAAATGAATGGATATCGAAATGTTGATCTTGGTTAGGCATAAAAACACCACTTAATTCAGTATGGGCGGCCTCCCCTGCTTGGTCAACATATACATTGGTCCTAGAGAATCGGCCATGTAAAGTAGTTTGACTTACTCCCCAATGGCTATCTTTTTCTTGTTTTGCTGAATAATAGAAAACAGCAGAATCTTTATCACTATTTAATTGTTCATCATACAAAGCAACATGAGCGTTTTCAGCTACAATACTTTGAAGTGAAATAATATTAAAGTTTGGATTTGGATTACTATTTACATGACGAATGATAAAACTAACTTTAGAGTTAGCACCAACTTTAATAAGATGTTGCTGACTTAAAAAGCTACCTTTAGCTCCATCGTTAACAATAACAATTTCAACAGGAAGTGCAATAGAGGTATTTTTAGCAACATCAATAAGCACACCTTCTTCTGCAGTTGCAAATAAAAGAGCTTTAACACTATCATTTTCATGATTTGTAAAAGCAACTTCCCAATCAGAAGCATTAGCTCCGTTAGCTACAATAACTCCATCAATAGAAGAAGCAGAATCGAGAATTCCATTTTTAATTACTATACGGCCAGCAGATGCAAATGGCAATTCAGAAATTTGCGGAGTATTAGCTACAGCTTCAGTTTGGTTATAAGCATAAGTATCGAACAAACGTTGAATATTTGAATACTTATACAATTCAACCTTTACTTCTGGCAAACCCTTAGCATTAAATAAATCTATAGCATTATTACGAAGAGCTTGAATAGATTCATTTCCCCAAGAAGCAAACTTCCAAGTATTTTGGGTGATGACTTCCATGATTATCCTACAACTTCGTTTTTAATATGATCGTAACCTTTTTCTTCAAGTTCTAGAGCTAATTCTTTGGGACCTGTTTTTACTATACGTCCATCATAAAGAACATGAACAAAATCAGGAACTATATAATCTAGTAAACGTTGATAGTGAGTAATTACCAAGAAGGCATTTTCAGCAGACTTCAGCTTATTTACACCTTCAGAAACTATACGTAAAGCGTCAATATCCAGACCACTATCTGTTTCATCAAGCACTGCTAAACTTGGGTCGAGCATAGCCATTTGGAAAATCTCGTTACGTTTTTTCTCACCACCTGAGAAGCCTTCGTTTACAGAACGGCCAGTTAATTTTTTATCTAATTCTACTAAAGCTTGTTTTTCTTTAGAAAGAGCTAAAAATGCTTTTGCATCAAGAGGTTCTAAGCCACGGTAGGCACGTACTTCGTTAACAGCAGTACGCATAAAGTTAGTCATGCTAACACCTGGAATTTCCACTGGATATTGGAAAGCCAAGAAAACCCCTTCACCAGCGCGCTCTTCAGGAGCAAGTTCTAGTAAATTTTTTCCTTTGAACCAAATTTCACCAGCTGTTACTTCATAATCTTCTTTACCAGCTATAATGGCTGATAAAGTACTTTTTCCAGCACCGTTAGGCCCCATAATTGCGTGAACTTCTCCCGCATTAATTTCAAGGTTTAATCCCTTTAAAATTTCCTTCCCATTTATGGAAGCGTGTAAATTTTTTATCTGTAACATAATGCTTAAAACCTATTTTTTAACCTACACTTCCTTCTAAAGAAATGCTTAATAATTTCTGAGCTTCAACGGCAAATTCCATAGGAAGTTGGTTAAAGACTTCTTTACAATATCCATTTACAATTAAACTAACGGCTTTCTCAGTATCGATACCACGCTGATTACAATAGAATAATTGATCCTCAGCTATCTTACTCGTAGTTGCCTCGTGTTCCACTTTAGCAGTTGGATTATCACATTCGATATATGGGAAAGTATGAGCTCCACAGGTGCTTCCAATTAATAAACTGTCGCACTGAGAGAAGTTACGAGCTCCATCGGCCTCACGACCAATTTTTACAAGTCCTCTATAACTATTATTACTCTTTCCGGCGCTAATACCTTTAGAAACGATAGTACTCTTAGTATTTTTTCCTAAGTGAATCATTTTCGTACCCGTATCAGCTTGTTGATAGTTATTAGTGAGAGCCACAGAATAGAACTCACCAATACTATTATCTCCTTTTAAAATAACACTTGGATATTTCCAAGTTACAGCAGAACCCGTTTCAACCTGCGTCCAGCTAATTTTACTATTTTCTTCTTTACAAATTCCGCGTTTCGTTACGAAGTTATAGATACCACCTTTACCTTCTTTATCTCCTGGATACCAGTTTTGCACGGTAGAGTATTTAATTTCAGCGTCTTTCATGGCAACTAATTCAACCACAGCAGCGTGTAATTGATTTTCATCGCGCATAGGAGCGGTACAACCTTCTAAATAACTCACATAACTACCTTCGTCGGCAACGATAAGCGTACGCTCGAACTGACCAGTATTAATGGCGTTGATACGGAAATAGGTGCTTAATTCCATCGGACAACGAACTCCTTTAGGAATATAAACAAAAGAGCCATCACTAAATACGGCACAGTTTAATGCTGCGAAGTAATTATCTCGAACGGGAACTACAGAACCTAAATACTTTTTCACTAAATCAGGATATTCCTTAATAGCTTCGCTCATAGAACAGAAAATAATTCCAAGTTCTCCAAGTTTTTCGCGGAAAGTAGTTTTAACCGAAACAGAGTCGATAACCGCATCAACAGCTACTCCAGCAAGAACTTTTTGTTCTTCTAAAGAAATTCCCAGTTTATTAAATGTTTCAAGGATTTCTGGGTCTACTTCATCCAAAGACTCATATTTAGGGCCTTTTTTGGGAGCAGCATAATAGATAATATCCTGATAATTAATTTTAGGATAATTAACATGAGCCCAATTAGGCTCTTCCATTTGTTGCCAAATACGAAAAGCTTTTAAACGCCATTCTAGCATCCATTCTGGCTCTTCTTTTTTAGCACTAATAAAACGAACGGTATCTTCGCTAAGACCCGGAGGCGCAGTTTCATTCTCTAAATCGGTATAAAAACCCCATTTATATTCTGAGCTAACCGCTTGGTCTATTATCTTATTTGAATCTGACATTTCTGACATTGGGCCTGAATATTCAATTATTATATAGAGAAACTTTCGCCACATCCACATGTGCGGGTAGCGTTGGGGTTGTTAAATTGGAATCCTTTCCCGTTTAGACCATCACTGAAATCTAATTCTGTACCAACTAAGTACAAGAAACTCTTTTTACTTACTACAATTTCAATTCCTTTATCCTCAAACACTTTATCATCTTCCTTGCGCTCCGTATCAAAATTCAATTGATACGTAAGCCCTGAACAACCACCTCCATCAACTCCAACACGTAAAAACGCAGAGTCTGGATGACCTTCAGCTCGCTTTAATTCAATTAATTTTTCTTTTGCTCTTTCAGAAACAGTTATCATTTCAATGAATGCGTTATTTTTGTCCTATCTTTACTGAGAAAAACTATTTAGATTTAATCTAAATAATAAATTCTTTTGCAAAGGTAGTGAATTCCCCTAAATAAGGGATAGTTTTTATTGATAATATTATGGAAGAAAATAATAATGCGCTTACTCCACTGAGTAAAATAGGAGAATTTGGACTCATTGATTTAATTTCTAAGGGAATTACATTCAAACATCCTCAGACAGTTAAAAGTATTGGCGACGATGCCGCAGTACTTGATCCTAAGAATAAAAAGATTTTAATTTCAAGCGATTTATTGACGGAAGGCATACATTTCGACTTGAGTTACGTTCCTCTTCGTCACCTAGGCTACAAATCTGCTATTGTTAACTTTAGCGATATGTATGCAATGAATGCTCAACCCGCTCAACTTGTTTTAAATATTGCCTTGCCTCCCAAATTTACAGTTGAAGCTGTAGAAGAATTTTATAAAGGGGTGCACCATGCTTGTGAGCATTACGGTGTTGAACTGATAGGTGGCGACACTTCTTCAACCCTCGGTGGCTTATTTATTAGTGCTACTATTATAGGTTATGCAAATGAAGAAGATATCGTATATAGATCAAACGCTAAACCTATGGACCTTCTGTGTGTTACTGGCGATCTAGGTGGAGCTTATGCTGGATTAAGATTACTAGAAAGAGAAAAGAAAATTTTTAAAGAAAATCCTAATATACAACCAGATTTAAGTGGTAACGACTATATTTTAGAACGTCAACTTAAACCAGAAGCTCGTAAAGATATCTTTACTTTATTTAAAGAACTTGGAATTAAACCTACAGCTATGATGGATGTTTCCGATGGCTTAGCTTCAGAAATTTCACATATTTGTAAGGCTTCTAATGTAGGTGCTCATATATATTTGAATCGAATACCTATAGATCCAAGTACCGCAACTTTCCTCGAAGAATTGAATGTTCATCCAGCTATTGCTGCTTTAAATGGAGGTGAAGACTACGAATTACTTTTTACTATTGATCAAAAAGATCACGCAAAAATTGATAAAAACCCAGATATTACTATTCTAGGTTATATCACTGATGCTTCTCAAGGTATGAATATAGAAACTCCAGACGGTCGTGTTAGCAATATGGAAGCCGACGGATGGAATGCTTTTAAATAAAACTTATGAAAATAGCTGTTGTTGGTGCTACTGGACTAGTAGGACAAAAAATGTTACAAGTATTAGCAGAAAGAAATTTTCCTGTTACTGAGTTAATTCCAGTTGCCTCTCAAAATTCAGTTGGCAAAACTATTACCTATGTCAATAAGGAATACAAAGTTGTATCTATGTTAGATGCAATTGCCATGAAACCTCAAGTTGCATTATTTTCAGCTGGAGGTAGTACTTCGTTAGAATGGGCTCCAAAATTTGCAGAAGCTGGTTGTGTAGTTATCGACAATAGCTCTGCTTGGCGTATGCATGAGAATATTAAGTTGGTTGTTCCAGAGGTTAATGGAATTGTATTAAACAAAGAAGATAAGATTATTGCAAATCCAAATTGTAGTACTATTCAATTGGTTTTAGCTTTAAATCCACTACATAAAAAATTTAAAATAAAGAGAGTAGTTGTTAGTACCTATCAGAGTGTTACTGGAACAGGAAAGAAAGCGGTAGACCAATTAATGAACGAACGTGCAGGAAAAGAAGGCGAAATGGCCTATGCTCATAAAATAGACTTAAATCTTATTCCTCAAATCGACGTTTTCTTAGATAATGGTTATACTAAAGAGGAAATGAAGATGACTAACGAAACCATGAAAATCATGGGCGACGATTCCATTAAACTTACCGCTACATGCGTACGTGTACCTGTAATGGGCGGACATAGCGAAAGTGTGAACATTGAATTCGAATCTGAATTTGATATTCAAGACATTAAGAATATATTGAATGAAACTGAAGGGATTTCTGTCGTAGATGATATCAATAAAGCTTTATATCCTATGCCTTTAACACACGCACATGAAAGTGATTTAACTTTTGTAGGTAGAATTAGAAGAGATGAAACTCAAGAGAAAACATTGAATATGTGGATAGTCTCCGATAATTTAAGGAAAGGCGCTGCCACAAATACAATTCAAATTGCAGAATACTTGCTTAAACATAATTTAATTTAACCTAAAAGCCCTCATTTAATGAGGGCTTTTAGGTATTAGTTAGCAAAATGAATTTCAACCTCTGTAGGAGTATCTAGTGCAATTAAATGCAGTTCTGTATCTGTTAGCTTAGTAATTTGATATTCTCTTGCAAATTGTAAATCAAATCCCAAAACATATTCCCACTCTCCAGTTCCTGCAAGATGAATTTGAGAAAGTTCGGGGTAATAATTAATAAAATCCGAATAATTAATTACGTTATCTGTATAAATAGTATACTTTAAGAAGATATATCCATATTCACTATACCCTTCTAATTGATATTCTTCTGTAGGTTTATAAAATCGTATATAGGAAGTTGGAATGATAGATGAGCTTAAATCGACACCATTAGTTTTTACATAAACTGGTTTCCAAATGGTTTCGTAAAGTGCTGATTTTGGTCCTAAATAATCTTGATTTTCCTTATCAGCTTCAGTTTCTTTTTTGCAGGAGAATAGAATCAAGAATAGTAAAGTTAAGGGTAATAATTTTTTCATGGTAATTAGTATTTAAAGGTTATGGTATGAGTATGTTGTGGTCCTTTGCCTTCGAGCACTATAGCTTTTTTATCTGATTGTTTAATTGTGAAATAGGCTAATCCTTCAAAAGGAGTATATGGCCCTAAAAGTTCACTATAGAAAAACAATTCAGCTTCTACTGTACTCCCTTTCGATAAATCGAAACAATGCCCAAGTATAAATGTATTTTCATAAATTAAGTCCTCTTTGGTATTATAAAACCCTTGATAAATTATACTTTCGTACATGGGTTCAATTTCTTCATATACATTACCTAGTTTATTAAACTCCATAAAATAATCGGGATAATATTTATGAATTGTATCCATCGCTAGGGTTCCATCTATGGTATAGGAGGCGATGTACCAGTATTTCCCGAAAATCCAATCATTAAGTTGGCAATCATCTTTCATTACTTCCTTTGAACATTGGGTAAAGAGAAGTAATGACAACATTAAAAAGGAGTACTTTTTCATAAATAAATTGGTTTGGTTAGTTATATACTTAAATGCTATTTATTTAGAGTTTAGCTCATAATGTAACCTCGTATTTATGGTGTTTTCTATTATGTTCCAATTTGTTTTTGGGTGGATTATAGAACAAAAAGTACTCCCAGAGTTAAATCACCTTTAGATATTGGTAAAGAAGTATGAGATTCAAATTTATAATACTAAGCACCTGAAGCGCTACTATTATTACCAGTAAAATGATTCCAGTTGTAGATGCCAAAATAGTCGTAAAACAGAAACTTAATCAATATTTCAGATACTTCTTCTCCAATAATTTTTTTGGATATATCCCACCTTTTATTTCTAAGCTAGGCAGAAACTTTAACTAGGTTAACTTACTCCATACCACACCCTAATAATCCAAACAAGAAATAATCGTTTTAAGTTATCATATTAAAATGCTTAAATAGAATAACATTACAATTATTTAACCTCCGATTTAAAAACCACTTCATACATCTCAGCAGAAGGCACATTGCTTACTAGATGAATTTCATCTTTATTAATCTTAGTAATTTTAAGACTCTGCAATGAAGGAATAGGATATGGATAATAAGTTTGAGGTCCTATATAACAAAATTGATACGCACTAACAATTCCACCAACAAATAATTCTATTGATGGACGGTGGGATAAATTATTAGATGCTTCATGCCCATTTCTACTATAATAAAAACCATAATTACACCTAAACAATGGATCACAATATTCCTCATATTGAAATTTATATTCATTAAAATATTTCGCCATCGTATCAGGAACCTCTACGCCATTTAATTTTAATGAGGTCATTGACCATACCCTTTTCAAGAACCACCTAGGTAATGGATGCTCCACTTTTTCTTTAATACAAGAATTCAAACTAAATAAAACAAAAAGTAATAGTATGAAGGGTGCTCTCTTTTTCATACACATATATATTTAGTAAAACATTAAATCAAACCTTTACAACTCAACCAGATACATATCTAATTTGTTATTGTTTAACAAAAGTTGCTTTGTAATAAGTTTCGTCAAAACTCCTTACCAAAACCATATACATGCCAGGTTTTAAATATGAAATATCTAGTGAGAAAACCGAACTATTTTCTACAGAAGTTTCATACTGCAATTTACCCATAAAATCAATCAATTTTACATTGTAAAACCTTGATTCTAAAGAATCGATAATTTCTACATTAATTTTATCCCAGGCTGGATTAGGGTATAAGTGTATGTTATTTTTAGCGAGTGGAAAAAAGTTGTCT